>NZ_CP038017.1:1500000-1674180 GCF_012222825.1 Allofrancisella frigidaquae
GTGTATAAAAAAATGTGGGCTAATGGTCGCAGAACAACTGCCGAAGAAATTAAAGCTAATTCTTTAGAAATGTACTAAATAAAGGAGAAAATATATGTATTATTTAGCATGGATAATATCAGCGTTTTTAGCAACTAGTGCTGGCTGCTACGTTGCTAGCAAGATAGATAAAAAAAGAGAAATAGAAAAATAATATTTTTTAACTCTTAAACTATTTCCCAAACACCTCCCACCTGCTTTATTCTCTTAAGACCACTAACAGTGGCTGTTACGTTAAAACTAGGGTGGTCTATTCCTAATTTCCCTCCACTTAATACTCCTTGTCTTGCTGTGACAGGCTGGAGTAAATTTGCCTGACGTGGCGCATAATGATTACTATGCATGAGCTTCATCGCTTGCATGAAAACATTATCATCAGCTCCAGACCCTTTAAAAGTATTAAAATAAGGAGAGGTGTTCGTAATACCATACCCTTTAAAGGTTCCTGCACCAAAAGTTTGATATTCTTTCTTAAAGTTAGTATCACCAGAAACTCTGACTATAATCCTTTCTTCATCGCAATAAACTGGTAAATTAAGCGTGGCAGGATTCCAGAAATTAGGATAGATAACACCTTTGCAAGACTGGCCATTCCTAATCTTTTGGCATACCTCATCCTTAATATGATAAAAAACTTTGTTAGGGTTATCCTTTAATTTATTTGGAATATGAGCGATCAATTCTATAAACACATATATTTTGTTTGGAAATAGTGTGTCTATGAACCTGGATTCTATAGCTATAAAACTAGTCTTAATATTATCAACCTGGGTTTCTATAATGTTATGTTTTGTCCAACCTTCACAATCTATACGTTCATAAGAGGTCATGCTTTGTCTGCTATCACTATTTTTAATGGTAGCAAATTTGCTGAAAGTATATTCATTCATATTAGGCTTAACCTTGATTCTATCAGGAAGCAGATCTGGATTAGTCTCAATGAAAACAATATTTTCTGGGGTATTGTGACTGTGAAAAAGAGTATTCAGCAGGCTTTCAATACCAGCTAAATTTTTTTGTTCAATTAACACGGGTTTTGTAAGGCTACTATTAAATGGCATATTAACTCGCGGAGTTTCTAATCTCCTATTCTTAATATCTAATACACTAGAATCTTTTTTTTCAAATTTGCCCCAACTGCTATTAGCGAAGTTTGGAACCGCTTCAGTACTTACTACCCCTATTGAAACTTCACAATCTCTAGATTGAGGACTATTGCTTATAAGAGATTGGTCAAAAGAGTTGCCTAAGTGTTGGCGATTCCATGCCGTCATAGGACGACTTGTTATATTTATACCGTCATGTTCTTCTACAATACTATCTGTAGAATATTGCCTATGTAAATTTAATGTTTGTTGATGGGGTCTAGTAGCAAACTGGGAACTTTTAATTCCTGTTGTCATTTTTTTAGAAGGAAAATATTTATTAAGTGTTTTCTTATGAAAGGAAGCTTTATTTTTATTATTTTTATTATTTCCATTACTTCTTGTTTCCACCATACAATACGTCCTCCGTTGTGATGTTATCTCATCAAATTGATAGTACAAATTAAGGATGCTTTTTCATAGAAGGTGAATTTGATAAGGTATAGATGGTTTTTGACATGTTAGTTTTAGAGTGAGTTAGCCATAAACTACACATTTTCTAATTATTAAAACTTACGCTATACGGCATAATTTTTAGTAAACTTATTAAGACCGTTGAGTAAATAGTTTAATTTCACAGCTAGCCCTTGCTTATGAGCAATTTAAGATAAATAGACCTCTTGCATAACTTGCTGAATTGGTTAAACTTTTTATTTTTATTGGAATGGTGTTGATGAAATTTGAGCAGATTAAAGATGAGTCACCAGAAGGATTTCGTAGACTTACAGGAGTTAAACGCACTACTTTTACTGTCATGACAATGATATTAAATGAAGCGCAATTCCAACTAAAAGCAAAAGGAGGCAAGCCGAATAAATTGTCTATAGAAGATAGGCTGCTTATGGCGCTGGAATATTTACGCGAATATAGAACATATTTTCATATTTCACGCAGCTATGGTCTAAGTGAAAGTGCTTGTTATCGTAATATACGCTGGGTTGAAGATACTCTGATTAAAGATGGGCAATTCTCATTGCCTGGACGTAAGGCATTATTAAAAAGTGATGTTGACTATGAGGTTGTACTGATATAGATAAATCACTATATTTTAGTCACATAAATGGGACTTTCCAAATAAATGTGTAAATTCTTAATTAACCTGCTAGATTATTTCTAGCGAAATATTAAGGATAGAAACAATGTCTAAGAATAAGAAGTCAGAAGATATTTACACAGCTATTGCAGATCAAATAATAGATTCAGGTGTTGATATTAATCAAATGTTTGAGAAAGATGGTTTGCTAAAGCAACTAACAAAACGATTATTAGAAAAAGCACTAGATGCAGAAATGAATAGTCATCTTGGTTATTCAAAACACCAAAGGACTAATTCATCAAATGCTAGGAATGGCTATAGTAACAAGACATTAGCTACAGACACAGGTAATTTGGAAATATCAGTTCCACGAGATAGAGATAGTGACTTTGAACCTCAAATAGTTCCCAAAAGAGTCACCAAGATAAACGGCTTAGACCAAAAAATTATATCTTTGTATGCTAAAGGTATGAGTACTACAGATATCCAACAACAGTTATTTGAGTTATATGATACAAAGATAAGTACAAGCTTTATAAGTGATGTTACAGAAGCTATTATTGATGATGTTAAAGCATGGCAAAATAGACCTTTAGAGTCAGTTTATCCAATAGTGTTTTTTGACTGTATAGTCGTTAAAGTTAGAGAAGACAAGCATATTATTAATAAAGCTGTGTATGTGGCTCTTGGCATATCGTTAACTGGTCATAAGGATGTATTAGGTCTTTGGATCAGTCAAAATGAAGGTGCTAAATATTGGCTTAGTGTTTTTACTGAATTAAAGAATAGAGGCTTACAGGATATATTTATAGCATGTACTGATAATTTAAAAGGCATGTCTGATGCTATACAAGCTATATACCCTGAGACAAAGCATCAGCTTTGTATCGTTCATCAAATTCGTAATAGTCTTAAGTATGTGCCATATAAAGACAAGAAAGAGGTAGCTAGAGAGTTAAAGAAAATATATGATGCTGATACCATTGCAATAGCTCAATCTGAGCTTGATAACTTTGCAAATAAATATGATACTAAATATCCTTTAATTTCAAAGTCATGGATAAATAATTGGGATAATTTAACTGTATTCTTGCAATATCCTCCAAAAATTCGTAAAGTTATTTACACTACTAATGCGATTGAATCGCTTAATAGCCAGTTTAGGAAAGTCATTAAGAATAAAAAGCTATTTCCTAAAGATGACTCTGTTTTCAAATCTTTGTACTTGGCTATAGATTATTTGACTAAAAAATGGTCTATGCCTGTTAAATATTGGAATGAGGCTATGCCTTATTTCGCTATCGAGTTTGAGCATAGAATTCAGAGATTCATGTAAGTGAATTTACACAGTTAAGTGGAAAGGCTCTAAATTGTCTAAATAAAGTATCAACATCACACCTATATTTTCTTTTATAATGCTTGGCTTGAGCCCACTTTTTCTCTATCTTACTCACCTTACGCATGTTACTTATGAATTTCTAATTTCATATAGTTGCTTAAGAGCAATAGCATTAGCTCTAACCAAGAGCTTATATTTCAGAGCGAAGTGGTTTAGTGAAGTTTTTATCTTGAGCATTTCTAGTTTACAAAAAGCCACTAATGAGCAAAAATATGATTTCTTTGAGTTTTCTCAACTTTAGTTGGCGAGGCTGATAAAGAAGTATTTTGCTTAATTGATTTATGATAAACCTCTATTTGCCATCTTTTTTGATAGTCATAATATAACTGATTAGAATCTATTTCTAAATCATTTGTTACAAGATATAAAATTCCTTTTGTACCGTTTTCGTTTATGAAAATCTTTTTTGTTAAAAGTACAGGGAAATTCATATCTTTAAGCCATATCTTTAAAGATTCTCCATCAGCAATATCAAGTTCAGAGAGTTTAATAAAATCCTTACTATTTCTAGCATAATCACTCAAGGCAACAACTCTATTTGACTTCATACCAAGTATGAATTTCTTCGATAATGTGTGATGTATGAAATTCATATTATCTTTAGAGCAAAACCAGCTATCTGCCAAAATATATTTAAACTTAACATGATTAATAACTGCTCGATTTATCATGTTTTGAAATATTTGGTTTTTAGTAACTTTAGATCTTCTTTTATACCGCTTATCTTTTTCATCATAATATCGCTCATCCTTTTTCACTATTTCATAGTCTATAGGAATAGATAAATTTGATGTACTAAGCATACATGAGACTATATTAATACCTTTTACATGAACACCTTTAGCATGAGAGTGATGCCAACAGACTATATCATTCTCATCTGTACTTGGCTTTTCACTAATTGTATCATCCAAACAAAGAACATCGTATTCGCTGTTATGTTTTCTAACTAAAGGCTTTATATATTTCCAAAATTCTAAGCTTGTTAAATCTGACTTGTTTAAAAACCTTGTTATTTTGTCATGGGATACTTCTTGATCTAATATATCTGATAATTTTGTAGCCGTAGCATACTTAGTTTGGCTTATAAGATAATCTGTGTATATGTCTAGTAAATCCTTGTCCATTTCTTAGATAATACAATTTTTTTCTATGATCAGTATTCTAAATATCTTTTTAAAACTTACAATCTTTTGCGTAAGGTGAGTAAGTTAATGTTTAAAGATTAATTCAACAGCCTGGATAGGTATTTATTTATAGTTTTTTTTATGCGCCTTTATTTTACCAATATTACAGCAGCAGTAATTGCTGACTAATTGAATTGTATGTTACTTCCAATGACTAACGCGGTTAAGCTCTTTCAATGAATCTGAAACCTCTACTTTAAAAAAATTTGATCTATTAGAAGAAAGCAAACTAATAAGTAATTGATAATCCTTTTTCAACTTAATGTGGTTTGAATTATAATTCCTCGACCAGTCTAATAGTTTATTTTTTAAGTCTTTTCTTGATCCTTTTATACTTGACAGTATAGAGTAAGCAATATTTTGATCCGTATCTTCGATTTGTAAATATTGTGCTACAGCTTCCATACGAGAACCCTTTTGCAAGGCCAGGTATAACCAAGGCGTACCATTACTATCTTTCGGGACTAAGAGTACTTCTTTGTTTACCCCTGTTGCATTTTCAACGCCCTTAATGTATACCTTAACTGCTTCAACGTGACCTTTTTCCAAAGCCATAACTAGCCCTGGTATACCATCATTACGTTTTGCAGCTAAGAGTAGGTTTTTATTGACCATAGGTGTATTATCGATACCCTCAATATACGCTTTAATAGTTTCAGCATGACCTTTCTGTAAGGCCAGGTTTAATCCTGGTATACCATCATTACGTTTTGCAGCTAAAAGCATATCCTTATCGATCATAGGTATATTTCTAATACCATCAATATACGCTTTAACGGTTTCAGCATGACCCTCTTGCAAAGCCATGAATAACCCAGGCGTACTATGCGTACTATCAATAGCTTCTGCAGCTAAAAGCATATCCTTATCGATCATAGGTATATTTCTAATACCATCAATATACACTTCAACAACTTTAGTGTAACCTTCTTGCAAAGCTATGAATAACCCAGGTGTACCATCACGATCTTTTGCAGCTAAAATCATATCTTTATCGTTTATAGACATGTTTTTAATACCTTCTATATACACCTTAACTGCTTCAGCATGGCCACCCTCCAAAGCCACGTACAACCCAGGTGTACCATCACGATCTTTTGCAGCTAAAAGCATATCCTTGTCGATCATAGGTATATTTCTAATACCTTCAATATACGCTTTAACAGTTTCAGTATGACCTTCTTGCAAAGCCATGTACAACCCAGGGGTGCCATCACGATTTTTTGCAGCTAAAAGCATATCCTTGTCGATCATAGGTATATTTCTAATACTATCAATATACGCTTGAACCGCTGCAGTGTGACCATTCTCCATAGCCAAAAGTAACCCAGGTGTACCATCACGATCTTTTGCAGCTAAAAGCATATCTTTATCGATCATAGGTGTATTTCTAATACCACCAATATACGCTTTAACTGCTGCAGCATGACCATTCTCCAAAACCAAAAGTAACCCAGGTGTACCATTACGATCTTTTGCAGCTAAAACTTTCTCTGTTTCCCAATGACTAAGATTTAAAGATAAGGTCTGCCTAATATAATCGGTTATATTTTTTACATCATTATTATTTAAAGCCGAAAATAACAGATTAAAGTTATTATTTAGCTTTTGTTTATCTGTATAAGAATAAGAATAATGAATGTTAACTCTATATTTTACATTAGTTACACTATTTAAAATTGACGCATATGAACAGAGAGGATGTTTAACGTAAGAACCACCATCCCAAACAAAAAGTCCTGAACTACGACTTTCTGTACTACTGTGAACAAGATACGGAGCTAGATAAGTATCTAAATGATTACTGACAGTGTCAGATAGAACTATATGATAATCTGAGGGTTTTGCCTGATTATTTTTTATATCATTGTATCGAATTTTTAATCTGTGATCAAAACATATTTCAAAAGAAAAATTTATCTGATTATCAAGCGTTAATGTATGGCCATAGTTTAAATTTAAAGGCATATAGATTGAATCAACTTGCGATTTTTTCTCATTCCAGAAGCTTCGTTTATTATACTTATATATATTTTTTTTATTATAAATGACATTCAAGGTATTAAATACGAAACTCATTTTCTTAATATTATTAACATCAAATTTACTATATTCATTTTTTATAAAATTTGTAGTATCTGAATTACTTACGCTATTAACCACATAAGTATTTTGTAAACTAGATTTTTTATCATCAAAGGCGTTTTTGTAAACCTGATAACGGTAGTTAGCTAATGAATTTAACTGCGGATACTTATTTACTAAACGTGGCTTATGATGATAAAGCTCTTTCTCAACATCTTGTATTTGTTGTGAAATAGTTTCATCCTTATCTTTATCCTTTTTTTGGACCAAACTAGTGTGAAGGTCTAGAAGATCATCGTAAGCGCTATTGACTGTTTTTTTACGAACGCATGTACCAGGGACTAGAATAACATATGACGGGATATTTGAAAGTCCAATAAGATATTTCTTGTACTCCTCCTTTGTGGAGCCAGAATGATTATTGTCTTTATAAGTTAAAAAATATTCAGGGCAAACTACTAAATGCCTTTGTCCTACTTTATGCTGCACCAGAGAATTAGCATAACTTTTTATTGTTTCGATTTGTGATTGAACATAGCCGTCAGGAGATAAATTAGGTAAGTTCATAGTAGATTCATGATAACCATAAATAATATGAACAACCATATCACTATTGTTAATTGACATATAATCATTCCTTTTTAACTTTACTATTATTACATGAGATAATACAAATTAAAAATACTATCTCATATACAGTTATTTTAACAAGTTATGATGATATTTTGATAAGTTAGAAACACATAATTATTACCCCTGCTTTACTTGCCCGAAAATTCGCAACTTAAGAAGTTCATATAATGAATCACAATTAAAAGAAAAAACTCATATGAAACATAAACAAATTATTGATTTTTATAACAGATACCAAGGGTTTACTATACTTTAACAAACCCATTTCGACAAGCTATATGGATATCTGCGGTTAAACCGACCGTCTTTTATCTGATAAATTTGTTTTTATTTTTGAATTATTATTGGGTATGGACATTGACCAGTTTTAACATAAGTAGGAATAATTTCATCTATATTTTGAGTAATTTGGTTTCTAACGTCAATATAAAATTCTTTATTTTGCCCATATGCGTCAGGTATATCTCCATCTGCTCCTGTGGCACATCCAATTAGCGTATATATTTTTGCCTTTAATTGATCTTTATCATTACACATTGCAATCCACTGATCCTTATTAAAACTTCTATTTGAATAATTTAAGTTAAAATCAGAACACTCCCTATCAATAGTATTCTTTAGTCTATCGCTATATTTAGTACCCATCGTAAGAACAATATTTGCCTTATAAATATCAGTAAGTGCAATTGGTGTGGCGCGATGTAAACTAATTTCTTTTTTCGTTGCGTCATTATTTTTAAGTATAAGCTCTTCAGCATAAGGTTCTGTTGTTACTTCATCATTAGGGTCAATTCCGGATCCTCTTGAAAAAGTATCAAGATCCTTATATGTATGTTTTGTATACCACTCAGCCATAACACTACGACCAGTGTTCCCTCCACAAACGAAAAGAATAGTATCTTTATTGATACTATTTGCATAAATATTTGGCGATAAAATTGCTAAGGCTCCAGTCAGAGTAATTAAACACTTTTTCATCGTTTTACCTAATAAATTATTTGCTAATACAATTATTATAGACTACATTTGAAACCATTTTGAAATTATTTATTAAATTTTATCGATACAATCTTAGATGTGTTGTGTTATTATTTAATACCAATACTTGTTAAATTTAAAATATTGGTAAATAGATATGGTAGAATTTGAACCTTACAGAAAAACTTTGGAAATGGTAAACCCTGTCATATTAGAGCAAATAAATTCAAGATATGAAGAAGTTTCAAATAAAGATTTTGGGTTTCATCATGCTAAATCTCTTCTAAAAATGAACCTCTCATGTATAGAATTAATTAATCAACTTGAGATTGGTTTTAACCAAGCACTTAATATTAGAAAGAACGGTCCGAAATCTAGTAAACAATCATCATGTATGGCACTAGAAAACGCTATTAGAAAATTAAAACGTTTGGAAAATGATTTTATACACTCATCTCAAAAACTAGAAAATGCTATATACGTGTCAAACCTTTCTCAATTTCACCCATCTTCAATTGCAATATCAAAAGACACTATTAATACTCCTAGTCTAAAAAATAACCTTTTAGATCCTATATTTGCTGCTTTTACCTTTATTTATACAATACATGATATAATATCTGGGTTAAGTAATGACCTAATAAAAGTAAATTTCAATCAAGTATCTCCCATGCCTAATATCTTATTAGCAATTAATAATATATTTATTTATCTTGTTCTTGAGATAAATGAAAATAATAATAAAGAATATTACTCGTTCTTTAGTCAGATAGTCATAAAATGGTTACAATGTGTATATGCAAAGCATATATTCAACGTTGAGCAATATAGACCTAGTGATGTTCAACAATACAAAAATACCTTTAAAAGAATAGAGGACTTAAGATCGTCATATACTGATAAAAATAAAATACAGTTCGTACAAAATATTATTCCGATATGGAGAAATTTCTTAAACATAAATGGTAAATATTTAAAATACTCTCGTAACGAAGCTCTAAGTTTGATCGCAAATGAAAAGCATCGTATGCAGGCGGAAGATTTCAAAAAGAACGTGATGGGAATTAAAGATGCTGCGATTGAATATCATTTTCGCAAACTAGATTCAATTATTTCTTCTCTTGATAATTTAGTGTCCGAATGGCCTACTATTATAAAGGAGAAACAGAACGATGAAGTTTTATTAAAAGATGTAGAATTAAAGATAAGCGACAACCGATTGAATTTTGATAAAAATTATGATGTATATTCAAAAAAGATGGGGACTATCCAAAACCTTGAAAAATCTTTTAATCATATAAAAAATAAACTTGACTCTTTAGATAAAGAACTAGATGCATATATAAAAAAGAATTCTGGAGTCTCTATGTATGAGCAAGATTATTCAGATTATAAAGAGAGATATTCTGGGTTTGAAAAAGCTAAATGCACTATTCAAGATGAAATTAAAAAGCAAACCATAGAGTCACGTCAATATCAGAATATATATGTTAAAAATAACATGGAGTATAAAGATTATAATAATGACTTAAATATGCTCAAAAATAAAATCTTAAAAGCTCAAGAAGCATTACACCTTAATAAAGACTCGTATAATCAACTGATGCAAAAATGGAATAATATAAGTAAGCGAATAGAGAAGCTAATTGAGCTACAAAATTGTGAGGATAAATATCCTGTGCTACAACAATACAACAATAGATTTTCCGTTTTATGCCAAAAATATAGCTCTCACTAAACACTTAAGTAGAAAAACATATATAAAAAAGTAGATATTATAAATGGTTCAAGCTAATTCCACTGGATCTATATCAAAGTATAATTTTATTGATTTAAGTGTTTGCTTTTCTGTGGTACTTTTTATCCACCTAATTAAAGTATTTATATGCTTGCGAGATGGTGATGTCACTAATAAACTGTATCTGTAAATATTATTCTTCTTTAAATGTAATGCCGGTAACGGTTTTGATATCGTAATATCATTGGCAAAAGTTATATGACTATGTAAAGTATTTAAATACTCTAAGATATTAGTTTCTTTTCTGGATTCTGCAATCACCTGAGCTTGATAACTATATGGTGGATAATTTGCATATTTTCTTTGTTCTAGCAAATAATCTAAAAATTCCAAATAGTCCTTATTCACCAATAATTGTAAAAGCTTATTTTCTGGCTGATAAGTTTGTAATAAAACCAATCCTTTTTTATCTGCTCTGCCAGCTCTCCCTGATACCTGCACAATCATTTGGGCAGTTTTTTCTATTGCGTGAAAGTCTGTACTATATAATCCAGCATCTATATTAACTAGCCCAACTAAAGTAATGTTTTCAAAATGATGACCCTTAGCTATCATTTGCGTACCGACTACAATATCAACCATATTTAAGCTAATCATTTTATTTATGCTATCAAGATCATCTATGGTTTTAACGTTAGCTCTATCAAAGCGAATGATTTTATTATAAGGGAATTTAGCCTCTAGCCGAGATTGGATCTTTTCGGTTCCTACACCATAAGTAAACAACTCTCCTCCACAGCAAGGGCATACAACAACTAGCGGCTTACGTGTGCCACAAAAATGACACTCTAAATACTGATAGGGTTGAGTATGTAATGTATATGGTTTATCACACTTTTTACATTCAACTGCGACCCCACAGCTCTTGCACACTAAAGCTTTTGCAAAGCCAAGCTTATTTACAAAAATTAATGACTGCTGGTGAGAATTAATATTTTTTTCCAAAAGCGAAAAAAGCGTATTGCTTATACCGTTATCTACAATTGCTGATTTTAAATCTACAAGTTTAATTTCATTTGTGTGGTTATTAAGAGCTCTGTTTTTAAGTTCTAAAAGCTTGTACTTACGTGTTAGAGCATTATAATAGCTTTCAATAGAGGGAGTAGCGCTACCTAATATAACAGGGATATTTAGCTCTTTTGCTCTGAATATAGCCACATCACGAGCATTATAGCGTATAGTGCTGTTTTGTTGTTTAAATGAGGTATCATGCTCCTCATCTACCACAATTATACCTAAGTCTTTAAAATCTGCTAAAACACCACTTCTAGTTGAGATTACAATATCAGCATTACCCTCTTTTATATTATACCAATTTGTCAAACGTGCTTTTTCACTTAATTTAGAGTGTAACACAACAACTTTTTTATCATTAAAGCGTTGTTCAAATCTACTTACAGTTTGTGGTGTAAGATTTATCTCTGGAATTAAAACCAAAACTTGTTGTAAGTTTTCTAGATATTTATCAATAGTTTGTAAATAAACTTCAGTCTTACCACTACCTGTTACACCATATAGTAGGAAAACTTCAAAGATATCTACACTTAAAATAGTTTCTACAGCTTTTTGTTGTTCTATAGTTAATTTTTTAGAACTATCGCCTTTACCAATTTTTGCAGGTAAACTTTTCAACTGTGTCTTCTTTAATAAAATTCCTTTCTCAAGAAGTTTATTAATAACGTAAATAGAACCTAATTTTTTTAGTTCTTCAAAATTAATAATTTCTCTTTGTTTAAAACTTGCTAATAGCTGCTGCTGTTTAAGTGTAGGCTTATGGTCTTGCAACCTAGCTTGATCAACATACACAAAAACCTCTTGGCTCGGTGCTATAATTTCATCTCTAAAATAGTCGTTGGGTAAAGCCAAACGTATTGCACTATATAGATCACAGCAGTAATAATTAGCTATCCATTGGATAATCTTTTGCATTTGTAAACTTATAGGTTTATCAAGCAATTTAATTATTGGTTTTATTTTAGTGGTTTCATAATCCACTGTAACATCTTTAGCTACAACAAAGCCTATAAGTTGACGCTTACCAACTTGTACTAAGACTCTGTCAAATAAATCTAAGTTTTGTCCATCTACTTTATAATCCAGTAAATAAGACGGTGGAACTGCTAAAGCGACTTTTACTATCATAGTCTAGTTTTTAGCGACCTTTGTGTTAGTATACCAATAGTAAAACCCATATACTGCTGTAAGAAAAAATATAAAATTCTGAATAACTTGACCATACAATCCTTGCTGATACATTACTACAACAAAATACAAATCTGAGATTATCCAAACTATCCAATTTTCCATAAATTTCTGTATAGTCATAATAATAGCTGTAAATGTTATACCCGTTAGAATACCAGTGGATACAATATCACTTGAATTTGTAAGGCAATTAAACCCTAAACATAATAAACATAACGCTATTGTATAAAAACTATAGTGTAGATAATCAGCTATATTCATCCATCTAATAGATTGTTTTTCACCTTTTATCCCTTGGCTAGACCACTTATACCAGCCAAAGCTAAAAAAACCTACATAAACAGTTTGTAATAAAACAAGAGAATAAATTCCTTTGAGAGCAAATAAAATCAAAAGAGCAATGGCACCCACTATACCCAAAGACCATGACCATACCTTTAATCTAGCAAGGTACACTGTGTACAACACATTAACTACTAAAGCAAAATAATCAAGAAAGTTTAAAAGCATCTAAATCACCTAGTTAAAACATTCATATAATTTCACATCAAGTTCTTTATACAACTGCGATTTTATGGCATTAATTTTCCTAAATGAACTCGTTTTAAAATTCAACGTTGGTCTAAAGGCTAAATATACTTGATGTAAACTAATACCAAATATATCACAGTTAATAAAACACTTATCATTTGCATCTATCCGTATAATACTACTGCTTTCTAAAGCATAAAGTACTTTTTTTATTTTATCATAATCTGCTACAGACATCTTTTTATAGATGTCATCTATTAATATACCATCCAACTGCTCTTTTTGAGCCAGATATAGCTCTTTTAGAATGTTTATTCCAATACTTAAATCATCTCTTTTGACCTCTTTTTTGAAGTCTAAAGTGATTTTCATATACTGTATAGCCCTGATCATAACTGCACCTAACAAAGTAATATGCCAAATTACGTACACCCATAGAATAAATATTGGAATTAGTGATAAAGAGCCATAAATAACTGAATATGTAGGCACATAAAACATGTATAAAGAAAATATCCTTTTTGCTATAAAAAAAACTATAGTTACAAATAAAGCAACTACTAAAGCTATCCATGAGTTAATTTTTGTATTCGGAAGTATTTTATAAACCACAAAAAAACCTGCTGTCAGGAACGTTATCGATAAAGAGTTCAAAAAATATTGTTTAGCCCCAATACCATCAAAAAACCATGCCATAGATAATATATACGTGCTAGAAATAAAAACAAACCCTAATAGTAAAGGGCCCATTGTCATTAATGCCCAATATACTAATAAGCTTTGTATCATTGGACGAGATTTTTTAACAAAAAAGATTTTATTTAAAGTCATTTCCAGGTTTTTAATCATTAAAAATATAATTAAAACAAGAAAGAATACAGAAAGTACCGGTAAGGAAGTCATATTATTAGAAATACTTAAAATATACTCCTGTACAGTTGCAGCTGTAGCTGGAAGCATATTTTCGAACAAGAATGTTTGAATATTGCTAGAAAGCGAATTAAATACATTAAAAATATTCAAAATGTTTATTATTATAAAGAAAGTTGGTACGATAGCAAATAAACTAATAAGTGTCATAGAGGCTGCTACAGTTGGACAATCTTTACGGACATATTCTTTAAAGACCCATATCCAATAGTTTTTAAAAACTAGTAGATACTTTTTGTATAACTCGATATTAATAAACATAGAAACACAGCAATGAAAAACATACTAATAATATACTACAGCCAAGGTGGAAGTACAAAAAAAATGGCTCATACGATAGCTCTTGGTGTTGAAGCTACTGGAGCTGAAGCAACGATTCGTACAGTACCAAACATTTCTGTCAATGTAGAAAAAACTGAACCCTCCATCCCAGAAAGTGGCGATCTATTTGCAACAAAAGAGGATCTTGCTAACTGTGATGGTTTAATTGTTGGCAGCCCAGCTTACTTTGGTAATATGGCCTCACCACTTAAACACTTCCTAGAAAAACATAGTGATTTATGGTTTAAAGGTAACTTAATAGATAAACCTGTAGGCTTTTTTACAGCTGCTTCAGGGATGCACGCAGGACATGAAAGTACTCTACTATCAATGATGATCCCCTTTATGCATCATGGTTGTTTGATAGTCGGTATACCATACAGCGAGCAAGCTTTGGAACATACTCGTACAGGAGGAACCCCTTATGGTGCATCACATTTAAACACATTTTCAGCTAATAAAACACTATCTGATGACGAAATTAGGATATGTAAAACTCTAGGCAAAAGAGTAGCAACTATAGCCATTAGACTTTCAATTTAGTAGGCCTATTCAATGAGAAAAATTTGTAGTATAATTTTATTAACTATTATACCTGTGGTACTAGTTAATTTATGGAGCCTGTTCGATGAAAAAAATTTACAGTATAATTTTATTAACTATTATATCTGTGATTCTAGTTAGCTGCACTAGCTCCGGACCAACCTACTCAGCTAATTCAGTAGGACAAGTTTCTCAAGTAGAACAAGGTAAGATTATTGATATCCAAAAAGTTAATATTAAAGGCCAAGACAATATTGGTACACAAGTAGGCGGGTTTGCTGGCGGTCTTGGAGGCGCGCTTGCTGGCGGTGGCAGCACACTTGGACGCATAGCAGGCTCTATAGGTGGCGCCATAGTTGGAGGCATCGCTGGAGGTGTAACTGAAAAAGCTTTAACGTCTTCTGGAGCTTACCAATTTACCATACAGCTTAAAGATGGTAGTACAATTGCAGTCTTACAAGAAGATGATAAAAATCTTCATGTAGGCGATCAAGTAACAATCTTATTTGCTGGAAATAATACTAGGATAATACCTATAGAATCACCTAAACAATAAATATGGAGCATTTTGATGTTAAAGGAAAAAGTAAAAACCTTAGGGTTAAGTATTTGGTTTATTTGTGCTTTTTTCTATGCTCTAGAATATTTCATAAGATCCTCTAGCGGAGCATTATATCACTCTTTTTCTATCTCCCCGTACAATATGTCTGCTCAAGATATTTCTTTATCTAGCTCTGCCTTTTATCTAACATATGTAATTGCTCAACTACCTGCAGGATTATTAGTAGATAAATTTGGTATAAAAAGAGTCATGATTGTAAGCACACTAATTTTTAGCGTTTCAATATTTATTGCCACCGTAGCAACTTCTCTTAATGGTATTATTATATATCGTAGCCTTGCTGGATTAGGAGGAGGATTTGCATTTTTATGTGCTTTTAAAAGTATATCCCTTTGGTTGCCTCCGCGACTATTTCCTTTATTTACTGGGCTTACTCAATTTTTTTTATATTTTGGCGCAATGTTATCGGCAGCCCCTCTTGTGGTATTATCAAAATATTTTAATATTTCAATGATTATGAGCGGGGTCTTTTTAGTTTCAATCATTACTTTCTTACTAAGTATTTTCATAATTAAGACCCACCCAGAATTTTCTAAAAATATACTTTTTAAGAGGCAACAAACTAAATCTTTAACCAGTTTAATGGAAGTTTTACAAAATAAACAAATTTGGCTCAACGGTATATACTGCTTCACTATTTATGGAACTACTGTACTATTTGCTGATTTATGGGGAATAAAATATTTAAAATTGTTAGGTTTTTCTCAATACAATGCTGGGATTTGCACATCCTTAATTTTTATAGGTGTCGCTATATTTAGTCCCATCTGGGGTATGATCGCTACGTTATTAGATGGAGAACGAAAGCCTCTTATAATAGCTCCTTTTTTAGGAATATTTGTAGTTATATTACTACTGTACATAAATACTAACGTATATATAGTTTTCATATTATGTTTATTATTTGGTGGTGTTCAAGCAGTTCACGTACTTAACTTTTCAGCATTAAGAAATACAGTTACGCTAACACGCATTGCCACAGCTTTAGCTTTAGTAAATTTATTTTTACCTCTTAGCGGCGGAGTCCTACAGCCACTAACAGGAGAGATTATTAACTATATAAGCCAATCACATCATGAACTTTTTGCATTTAAAGTAACTATGCTAGCTATCCCTATATTAATGTTTTTTTCTTTTATAATAGGTTTTTTTATAAAAGACTCTAGAAGCTAACAATAGTGCTTTACTCAGTTAATTATTTAATTTATTATTTTTATTTAAACAAATATTTTCTAAAGTTATATAATGAAAAAGCTATCATATCTTTTACTGCTATTTATTGGATTTTGTAGTTTAACCTTTGCTGAAAAAATTAATGTCGTAGCTGCAGAAAACCAATATGGCAGTGTTGCTAGTCTGATTGGTGGAGATAATGTTGATGTTGCAAATATTATCAGTAACGCTGATGGGGACCCTCATACTTTTATATCATCAGTAAAAAACGCCAAACTACTGGCTGATGCTGATGTAATTATTTACAATGGAGCAGATTATGATTCATGGGTGGACTCTATTTTAAAAAGCAATAAAAATGCAAGAGTAATTAAAGTAGAAGATTTAAGTGATTTTGAAAAAACTTCAAATTTAGGCATTAATCCCCATCTATGGTATGACCCAAAAACTTTTCCTGCTTTAGCAGAAAAATTAGAACTTATTTTTTCTGAAATGGATGAAGAAAATAGTAGTTTATACAGTAAAAATTATCAAGCCTTTAACCAAAAATATAAAAAGGTGTTTGAGCTTGTAACCGAAATTAATAAAAAATATAAAGGTACCCCTGTTACTGCAACAGAGCCTCTGTTTGGTTATATGGCTACAGCTCTTGGCTTAGATATGAAAGGTTTAGATTTCCAATGGGTTATCATGAATGATTCAGAACCCAGTCCAAAAATGGTAATAGATTACCAAAGGCTTTTTGCTGATAGAGAAGTCAAAGTATTATTTTACAACAAACAAGTTACAGACAACACTACCAAAAATATATTAAGTGTTGCTGGTAAAAACGATATTCCTGTAGTTGGAGTTACAGAAACCATGCCTGCAGATAAAAATGTTATAAGCTGGATGATTGAAACTTTAAATACTACAGCAAAAGCATTAAAGCAAGCTAAAGAAAATAGTAAGACAGCTCAAAATGATTAAATGCTCAAATCTGATTATCGGCTATAAGAATGTTCCCTTAAGCCAACCTCTTAATTTAAATGTCCCAACTAATGCATGGGTAGGAATAGTCGGAAAAAATGGTATAGGCAAGTCAACATTTTTCAAAACTATCCTCAAAAAAATACCTGCTATTTCTGGAGAAATCACCATAAATGATGGAAAAATAGATATAAACTCTATTAGCTATATCCCACAAGAACGTGAAATTAATTATGAGGAAAAAACTTCTGGTTTGACACTAATAAAATACAGTTTTAAACCAAAATCCTGGGGCTTGCCTTTCTTTAGTAGAGAGTTTAAAAAGAAACTAAATTATCTTATAGAACTAACTGAAACTAAAGAATATATCAAAAAACCTTTCAAAGACCTATCTGGTGGTCAAAAAAGACGTATATTTTTGATTCAAGCTCTAATAAACGAACCGAAAATACTTTTGCTTGATGAGCCACTATCAGATTTAGATCCTAATGCAAAACAAAAATTTATTGCAAGCCTAAAAGAAATACATAAAAAAGAGAATATTACTTTGTTAATAATATCTCATGACATGAAAGAAATAAGTTCCCAGCTAGATGCTTTTATCCATTTTAAAGACGGTGCTTGCCACTACTGTGATGAATTGCCTTGCTTACAGGAGGATATCTGTGTTTAACTATACCTTTATGCAAAATGCTTTTATTGCTGGAAGTATTATTGCGGTTATGTGTGGAGCCATAAGCTTTTTCGTGATAATTCGTAGATTATCATTTGCATCTCATGCTTTAGGACATATTAGCCTTACTGGAGCTGCTGGAGCTGTATTAATAAATCTCTCGCCCATGACTGGTCAATTAGTTATCAACCTAATAGCTGGTATACTCATGGGAGCTTTTGGTGATAAAATCAAAAAAAACGATATTGCTATAGGAATCGTTTTAACATTCTTCTTAGGCTTGGGTACTTATTTCCTTTTTTTATACCAAACAGGTTATTCTGGTTCAGTAATGACTATACTTGTTGGAAATATCCTAGCAGTATCTATTGAACAAATATATGTGCTAATAGGATTAGCAATATTTACAATTATTCTACTAGCAATTATTGCTAGACCTCTTTTTATATCTTCTCTAGATCCTGTATTTGCAGAAGCAAAACAAATACCAAATAAACTACTTTCTGTAGCACTTTTTATAGCTATAGCTATTACTGTGTCTATGGCTTGTCAGGTAGTTGGGATATTACTAATTTTTTCTTTATTAATTGGACCAGGGGCTATCGCAACACAATGGGTTGATGGCTTTTATAAACCAATCTTTTTAAGCACTATAATTTCTTTACTAACAGTTTGGGTCGGTATAGCTACAGCATACTATATAGATATACCGATTAGCTTTCTTATAACAACTATCATATGTGGTTTATATCTTATAAGTATTCTAAAAAGTAGGTTTTTTTAACAATATAAACTCTTTTGTTTAGCTCCCTGCAAAAGTCAAAGAATTATTTTTTATAAATAAAATAGTTTTCGCTGCTTACTGCGTAAGCTAAAGCGACATACTTTTTTCATGGCAAAAAAAGTATGCAAAACTGCCTAGCACTACGCTAACGTACTCACAAACAAATGGAAAATAAAAAACTCACCAATTTAAAAAACTGGCTCAAACAGTTTTATTTTCTAATCATTTGTTTTTGTAACTACTAACCGCTAATGCGCGAGACTTACTATCTTTTATCTATTAGTTATATAATATAGATTTGCAAATTTTTAATAGTACCACTGTAAATTTCTTGGAGTTTATTTACTCATACTTTGTTATCAAAGTGCCGTCATATATGGTTTTGAAGACTCTCTCATGATCAACTAATTACTAAAAAGTAACTATAGTCTTAGCAAATTTCCGCTGTAGCCATGGAGTCTTAGACAATATAAGAAGGATTAACCTAAGTAGCCATGCGTTACCTTGGCTTTGCGACATAATAAACTTTCTACCACGCTCCGTCATATTTATTATCTCTTTGCCTTTTGCATGTTGCTTATCATTATAAGCTGCTAAATTGCCTGTTACAATAGCTTTGGCTGCAGCAAATGCATCCGCTATACCTAGATTCATACCCCTACCACCAACAGGAGAATGAGTATGTGCTGCATCACCACAGAGGATAATATGTCCTTTGAAATATTGCTTAGCTTGCTTAATAGATATTTTAAAGCTACCTTGACGATAAACGTTATCAACTTCTAGGTTATACGGTAATTTTTTTAAATCTATCTCATGGTTGGAAACAATTCTATATCTCTTATCAGCCATTCTCATCATAAAAAACAAGCCTGCTTTAGTATTTGAAACTGTAGCTGCGTCAATATTTTCTGACTTGGCATAAAAATCTGCTATATACCATGTATCAGGCAATACATAACCTTGTTGCTCAATCCCTGCTAATTCTCTAACTTTGCTATGAGCTCCATCTGTACCAACCACATAATCAAAAGTTTCATCTTTAGCATTTAAAAACTCTGCTGTAACTGTGGCATCATCATTTTGATGCAAGCTTTTTAGCTCAACACCATATTCAACTTCTCTACCAAGTTCTTTTAATCTCTGCTCTATAATTGCTTCTGTTCTATCTTGAGGCAATGAGATCATAAGCTCATCATCAGCCAAATATTTTTTTAGATCTATACTTACTAGAAGTTTATCATAACGAAAAATATTTACGTGTGGTATGTGTACACCTTCCGCTAGTATATTTTGTTTAATATCTCCTAAATGTTCATATCTCTTTAAAGTAGCTGGCTGGATGCCTATAGCTCTAGATAAATTAGAAGCATTTTTTCTTTTTTCAACGATTCGAATATCGATACCTCTATAAGCTAATTCTACAGCTAAAGTAAGACCTGTAGGGCCAGCACCAACTATTAGAACTTTCATATATCTACCTACGATACATTAAATATAGTTATATTATAAACATTAAAGGTGATATTTACTAAATCTTTGGAACGATTATTTGTACGTAATGAAATTTTTGCAAGCTCTTGTTTTTTACACTTATGTTTAGAATTCGGTGAACTTTAGAAAGATGTACTACTTTATCAAACCTATATATGGCAACTCTCTAAATCTTTCATCATAATCTAAACCATAACCGACTATAAATTTATCTTCTATTTCAAAACAAACATAGTCTAAAACCACCTCTCTTTCTAATCTTGCCGGCTTAAATAATAAAGTTGCAAATTTTAGACTTTTAGGTTGGAAATTTTTAACCCCTTCTAGCAATCTATGGTAAGTATGTCCAGTATCAACAATATCTTCAACTATTATTATATTCTTATCTTTAATATGCTCTTCTTTCAAAGCTTCTACTGTTGAATTTACCTTACCTGAGCTTTTAGTACCAGAACCATATGATGAAGCTGTTACAAATTGGGTTCTTAAGTCTACACGTAATTTTCTAACAAGGTCTGCAAAAAACATAAATGAGCCTTTAAGCACACATATTAAAGTAAGTTCTTGCCCCTCATAATCTTTATTTATTTTTTGAGCAAGCTTTGTTACTTCTTTTTCTATTTCTTCACTAGTTATGTACACATCTGTATCATACGCAGAATAACTCATTACACTTAACCTTTATTTAAAATAATCTTCTAAAAATAAAATTTGTTCTCTAGATGGCCCATAAGCAACTGCGGAT
Source organism: Allofrancisella frigidaquae (assembly GCF_012222825.1). Classification (NCBI taxonomy): domain Bacteria; kingdom Pseudomonadati; phylum Pseudomonadota; class Gammaproteobacteria; order Thiotrichales; family Francisellaceae; genus Allofrancisella; species Allofrancisella frigidaquae. The sequence goes on from NZ_CP038017.1 coordinate 1,521,291, forward strand.
ATAGGAATGCCTACATGTTTTTCGATCATTTCTAAATATGTTTTAAGAGCTTCTGGTATATTATCTTGAGTAATTTTTTCTTGGATAGTAAAAGGTTCTAAATCGACTAATATAGGCTCAACTTTAGCTAAATCAATACCAGGGTAAGCACAATCGATTTCTCTACCTTCATAATTATAACCAACACATATTTTCAAAGTGTCCATACCTGAAAGTACATCAATTTTTGTTAAAGCTATAGATGTTAAATTAGAGCATTTAGCAGAATATTTTAAAAGTGGTAAATCTAACCAACCACATCTACGGATTCTACCTGTAGTTACACCTATTTCCCCACCTTTATGTTGGATAAATTTACCGATATCATCAAAAAGCTCTGTAGGGAAAGGTCCTTCACCAACTCTAGTAGTATATGCTTTGGTAATACCAATTACATGGTCCAAATTATGACCGGCTGTTGTCGCACCTGAATAAACACCTGCTACTGAAGTATTCGAAGATGTAACAAAAGGATAGGTACCATAGTCAATGTCTAACAATACGCCTTGAGCTCCTTCATAAACAATATTTTTACCTTGTGAAATAGCTCCATCAATTATAGAAAAAGTATCTGCTGCATATTGCTTTAGTTTTTGTCCTAAATTATACAATCTTTCTAGCTCTTCTTCTAAACTTGGATACTCAACTTTATACAAATCTTTAAACAAAATTTCTTTTTCCGATAAGCTATTAACAAGTCTCGTTCTTAACTGTTCTTTATCAAATAAATGTTTAAACTTTATACCTTTACGAGAAACTTTATCTTCATACGCTGGGCCAATACCTTTACCTGTTGTACCTATTTTCTCATTAGTATTATTTTCTCTAACCGCATCTAAAAGTTTATGATAAGAAGTAATAACAACGCATGATTCAGAAACAAACAGGTTTTTAGGAGAGATTTCCACACCATTTGTTAATAATCTAGTGATTTCTTGGTCAAGAGCTACTGGATCTAAAACTACTCCATGACCTATTACACATTTAGTATGTTTATGCAAAACACCTGATGGTATAAGATGTAAAAATGTTTTTTTACCATCTACAACAAGAGTATGGCCAGCATTATTACCACCTTGGTAACGAACGACCAAATCTGACTTTTCTGCTAAAGTATCTGCTATTTTACCCTTACCTTCATCGCCCCACTGGGCACCAACGATTACGATATTTGACATTTATTTGAATTTTTTGAGATTTAAAATTTAGATGTCTAATATACTAATATATTAGTACTAATTTTGCTAGTGCAATCTTTATTAAGGCAAACTAACTATAGTTTTTTTCTTTCCAAAATTGTTATAATAAAATTGTTATAATGAGTACCGAAGGTTTATAAATATTCTAAATTCACAAGGAATAAAAATGGAAAAGATCAAAAGGGTTTTAATATCTGTCTCGGATAAAACTGGTATAGTAGATTTTGCAAATCAATTAGCTAAATATGGTATTGAGATTTTATCGACAGGTGGAACTTCTAAAACTCTAAAAGATGCTGGACTAAAAATTAAAGATGTCTCAGAACATACTGTTTTTCCTGAGATTATGAATGGTCGAGTTAAAACCTTGCACCCTCTAATTCATGGTGGTATTTTGGCTGATAGAGATAACCTTGAGCATATCAAAGCTATGCAAGAAAATAATATTAGTGAAATAGATATGGTTGTAGTTAATTTATATCCTTTTGTTAACACTGTAGCTTCAGGTGCTGATTTTGAAACCTGTATAGAAAATATAGATATTGGTGGACCTTCTATGGTTCGTTCATGTGCAAAAAACCACAAGCATACTACTATCGTCACTAATCCGAATCAATACCAAACCATAATAAAAGAAATGGCAGAAAATAAGGGTTCTACTACTTTAGAAACTCGTAGAAAACTAGCTTTAGAAGCTTTTTCACATACGGCAGAGTATGATAGTCATATAGCCAACTGGTTTTCCAAAGAGTTAAAAGAAGAATATCCTGAAAAACTTTTTTCTGTAGGCACTCTGAAACAAGTACTTAGGTACGGCGAAAACCCACACCAAAAAGCTGCTGTATACGCTACAAACTCTAACACAGTAAGTATAACAAACGCCAAACAACTACAAGGAAAAGAATTATCTTATAATAATATCAACGATGCAGATGGTGCATTTGAAATGGTATGCGAGTTTACAGAACCATCTTGTGCGATTATTAAACATGCTAATCCATGCGGTGTAGCGTCAGGTGAAAGTGCTTATAAAGCGTGGCAAAAAGCTTTATCGTGCGATCCTATTTCAGCGTTTGGTGGTATAGTTGCATTTAACTGCGAAGTTGATGAAGAGTTTGCAAATTCATTAGGAAAAATATTCCTAGAGGTAATAATAGCTCCTAGCTACACACCTAAAGCTCTAGAAATATTAGCAAGTAAAAAAAATCTAAGAGTTTTAGAAACAGGTCAAAATTTTGATACTAAATCATCACGTATGATTAGTAAAAATATTCACGGAGGTTTACTATCTCAATCCTATGATAACGGTAGCATTACGATACAAGACTGTAAGGTAGTTACAAACAGAGTTCCTAGCGAGCAAGAATGGGCGGATTTGATGTTTGCTTGGAAAGCAGTCAAATATGTTAAATCAAATGCTATCGTTTATGCTAGAGATACTCAAACTGTAGGAATTGGAGCTGGACAAATGAGTCGTGTTGATTCTGCAAGGATTGGGGCTGAAAAAGCTCAAGTACATGCTGGATCTACAAACTCTGTAGTTGCTTCTGATGCTTTTTTTCCTTTCGCTGATGGTTTAGAAGAGTGTATCAGAGCAGGAGCAAAAGCTGTGATTCAACCAGGTGGCTCAAAAAATGATCAAGAAGTAATCGACGCTGCAAACAAAGCTGGTATAGCAATGATCTTTACAAATATGAGACATTTTAGGCATTAAAACCCTATTATTAATAACTTTGAGCTCTTTGTCTTAAAGCCTAAATTTTTACAATCTAGACTCTTGAATGCCAAATGTGGAAACTCTTTGGTTAAGGTCCCTAGCATCTTATCGTCAATATTCTGACAGTTTGAAAGATCTAATAATTCTAAGCAGTTTAGCTGTTGAGCAAGTATACGCGCATCCATCTCACTAATGTTACTACCTGAAAGATTTAACGAACTCAATCCTCTTAGTTTGTTTGCAATAGTTTTTACCCCTTGAGCAGTAATTTTACAGTAAGCAATATTGAGCAACTTTAAATTTGGTAAAGCTCTAGCTACATAATGCATGATGTTGTCATTTATACCTTCTCCACAACTTGAAAAATTTAAAGACTCCAAATTTGACATTCCTCCAATCGCTAACAATCCATCATTAATGCTAGCCATATCGCAATTTGCGAGAATTAAAGTTTTCAAGCGTGTTAACCCTTTAGCTATAATTTCTAATCCTTTATCACTAATTCTACAGCCCGAGAGGTCTAGTGATTCTAAATTTTGGAACTTTTGAGTGATACGAGAAGCCACCACCATATCAACCTCCATATTACAATCAGCAAGGACTAAAGTTCTCAAATTTGGCATTCTACCATTTGCAAACAATCCTTCTAAAAAGCTACCTGCACTATAACCTGCTAGAATTAAAGTCTTCAAATGTGTCAGTTCTTTAGTAATAACCTCCAATCCTTTATCATCAATTTCACAACCCGAAAGGTTTAATGACTTCAGGCTTTGACATATTTCGTTAGAACTTAGAAGAGATATTATGCTTTTGAGCTGAAATTGTTTAATATTGTTACCCTCCAGGTTTAATTTATTAATTGTTCTTTTTAGTTTTAAAAATAAATTCACCCTTTCTATAAGCTCTGATAGAGATAATTTACTGTAAGATAAATCCACAGTATTAAAGTCATCTTTATATATGCTCATGTCACTTTTTAATGATAATAATCTTGGACGTAGCCTGATAGTCGAATTTAACATAGCTATAGAAATATTATTACAACCCAAAACGTTTAAAAATTCCAATTTAGGTAGGTTATTTATAAGGAGAGGAACTATAATTTTATCTGTAACATCAGAGCAATTTGAAAGGTCCAAGATCCTTAAATTGTATAGCCCAAAACCAATATATTTCAATCCTTTATCAGTAACACTACTACCTGAAAGATTAAGTTCTTCCAAGAATCTACAATGAGCGACATACGATACCCCTACATCAGTAATTCCTTTACAATTAGAAAGGTTAAGTGAGCGCCCCCCCCACATTGTATCTCCTCCCACATTACTAAAGGTAGAATTTCTCTCATCAGGCAATTTAGCTTCACAAATGTTGTTAAAAAAGCCCTCTCTTTTATAACTTTGATTACAAAGATGTGTCAATGCCCTATCTGTAATATCACAACCAGAAAGACCTAGTTCTTTTAAAAACATACTTTTAATAACTCTTATCGCTCCTTGATCAGTAATTTTTCTACAATTAGAAAAATCCAATGACGTTAACTTCGGTAGATTTTTAGCAATATACTTTACTCCTACATCAGTAATACTGTTGCTAGAAAGACTTAATGAATTTAAAGATAACAGTTTTCTAGCAATATCTCTTACCCCTTCATCAGTAACACTATTGCTAGAAAGACTTAATGAACTTAAAGATGGCAGATTTTTAGCAATATCTCTTACTCCTACATCAGTAATTTTTTTACAATCTAAAAGATTCAAGGACATTAAAGCCGGTAAATTTTGAGCAATATATCTTACCCCTTCATCAGTAATACTATTGCTAGAAAGACTTAATGAACTTAAAGATGGCAGATTTTTAGCAATATACTTTAATCCCACATCAGTAATACTATTACTAGAAAGGCTTAATGAACTTAAAGACGACAGATTTCTAGTAATATACCCTACTCCTACATCAGTAATACTATTGCTAGAAAGTTCTAGGGATTTTAAACATTTCGGATGTGACATAAAAGTTGTAATACTTCTTACTCCTACATCAGTAATTTCATGACTTGAAAAGCTCAAAGATTTTAGAGATGACGTATTTAAAGCAATATCTCTTACTCCTTTGTCAGTAATATTACAACCTGAAAGGTTTAATCCTGCCAAACCTTCTAGTTGATTAACAATAAATTCCACTCCTTTGTCAGTAATATTACAATCTGAAAGATCTAAAACCTTCAAATTTTTTAGCTTATTAGTAATATATTTTATTCCTTGATCTTCAATACTGTTACCTTTAAGATTCAAATGAGTTTTTTTGTCAGGGTGTTTAATAGTTTTAACTAGCAGCTCTATAGCATCATCAGTTAATCCATGATTAGATAAGTCCACTACTTTTCCATTATCAAAAAACCGAGCCATTTTTTCAATTTCTTTATGAGTTATACCATACATAATTTGTTTCTCAAAATTGTAAACTAATATATATTAAATATTATCACAATAAAATAAAATCATGAATTATTATTAACAAATTTATTTTAAAGATAAACATAAATAAAATAAATAATTTGCCTAGAGAAATGATACGATTTTAAAAAAATCAACGCGCTGAGTAATTTAAGCTAACTACCTTTAAACTCATATCGCCTAATAAAATCCTAAATGATAGACTGTACTCCCCATTATTTCTATACGCACTCATGTTTATTATCCCTAACAACACCCATTTTTATGTAATACAGCGCAATTATTTGGATCCAAATAAACACTGAGGATACAATCTAACAATATAACCTCTAGAATTATATGACAACGACTATCCTTTTATAATTAAGTTTTTTTTATCAGGGCTTCTACGTAAGTGTTCTAACGTTTCACTATCAATATATTTACAATTTGAAATATTTAAGTATTTCAAATTTGGTAACCCTTCCGTAAGCTTCTTCACACGCGGATAGTCTATGGTTTCACTATTTGAAAGATCCAGCGATTCCAGAGCTGATAATTTCAGTAACCAATTAATATCAAATATTTCACAATTAGAAAGGTATAGTGATCTTAAATTTAAGTATTGGCCAATATTATATGCTAAAGGATGAGAAATTTTATATCCTGAAATATCTAGAGACTTCAATTTGCTCAGACCGAAAGCGTGGCTATCAGTTATAGATAGATTACTTATTTTATTGCCACATAATTTTAATGATTCCAAGCTTTTCATCTCTGAGACAATGCATTCCACTGCTTTATCTGTAACTTCATTGCAATTTAAATTTAATACTTTCAAGCTTGGCAACCTTGAGACAATGTCTCCCACTCCTTTATCTGTGATTCTATTATTCGAAACATCCAATGACTCTAAGCCTGTTAGTTTACCAACAATAAGTTCTACTTCTTCATCACCAATATTATTACCGGACAAGTGTAAGTGTTTTATGTTGGGTAAGCAAGATACAATCTTTATGATTACATTTCTCATGCCTTCAGGATAGCCTGAAATTTTTAGAGTCGTCATTGAGTTTTTTGAGCTTGCTGGTAAATAAGACTCAATAGCTTGAGTCATTTCTTTTCCATCAGACATTTCTATCCCAGTTTTTAACCAAGTATTATGAGAAAAATCTATCGAGTTCAAATTTTTTAAATTCGTAAAAATATCTCGAACACCTTCAATTCCTATTTCATTATGCTCAAGATTAAGGTGTTCCAACTTTTTTAAGTTGTTAGCAATTTCCTTTGCCCCTTTGTCAGTAATGTCACAATCTGAGAGAGTTAAGTGTTTCATTTGCTTTAAACGGTAAGTTATATGCCCTAAACCCTCATCCCCAATCTTATTACCAGACAAATTTAATGCTTCCAAATTACTTAGAGTGTTAGCAATTTCAAAAGTTCCATTCGTTATAATTTTGTTACCTTTAAGATTAAGCGAGGTTACTAAATTTGGATATCCAATTTTACTAAATATTCTTTTAACATCTAAATTATATAGATTATAATTAGATAAGTCTAAACTACGGAAACCAAGTTTTATCATGTGATTAATATTATTAATAATTTTTTTAATTTTATATTCTTCCATTTAATTATTTTAACTAACCTAGTTATTTGTTTATTTTAAATATAACACAGTTATTTATTTATTTATATATAATTATTAATATATTTATTATTAGTAATAATTGGAATACCGCATGCGTTCATTAAAAAATTAAAAGCAGACGCCTAAGCTACAAACTCTGTAGCTGCTTTCTGACGCTTTTTTCCTTTCGCTGACGGTTTACAAGAGTGTATCAGAGCAGGAGCAAAAGCTGTGATTCAACCAGGTGGCTCAAAAAATGATCAAGAAGTAATCAACGCCGCGAATAAAGCTGCTATAGCAATGATCTTTACAAATATGAGACATTTTAGACACTAGAATTAAAGTAACGCACATTAGCGGGATTAAACCCGTCGCCCTCATGCTCGGTAAGGTTGCTTATTTAATCTTCTCACTTATTTCTACAACCCGGATTTTTATTACTGTATAGTTATTAATCCGTATGGGTATTAATTCTTATTAACTTCGCATAATTTAATAGAGATAATACTTTCCATAAAGTATATTAAAACTACATAACAACACCAGGCACTATATTAATTATGAAAATCATAAACTTTAAAAAATTATACGCTGATTTTACAAGTATATTCAATTTATGTAGATATACAGATGAGTCTCTAGAAGAAGAAATTATTAGAAGAGTTAAAGAAGAAAGTATTACGCAAGGGATGTTTCTCTTTAGGTTTAGACTTGTGATATTTAAATTTGAAGTGACTAATGACTCTGTTGAGTATATTGGTTATGAAAAATAATTTTCTCTTATCATCTTTATTAGGTTCCATGAACAAAATTTTTGCATAAAGATGTTAAGAACCTCATACTTAACATCACTTTTTAATAATGCCTTACGTCCAGGCAATGAGAATTGCCCATCTTTAATCAGAGTATCTTCAACCCAGCGTATATTACGATAACAAGCACTTTCACTTAGACCATAGCTGCGTGAAATATGAAAATATGTTCTATATTCGCGTAAATATTCCAGCGCCATAAGTAGCCTATCTTCTATAGACAATTTATTCGGCTTGCCTCCTTTTGCTTTTAGTTGGAATTGCGCTTCTTTTAATATCTTTGTCATGACAGTAAAAGTAGTGCGTTTAACACCTGTAAGTCTACGAAATCCTTCAGGTGACTCATCTTTAATCTGCTCAAACCTCATCAACATCATTCCAATAAAAATAAAAAATTTAATCAATTCAGGAGGTGTGCTAACATCCTATCTGAAATTAATAAGTTTTGTTGGAGAATTTAAACGATGTATAATGAAATTATAAGCAAAGGAATCAATAAAAGTTATAATTATTTTACTTACTCTAACTATCAGAAACAAATAGAGGATTACAAAAATTTTGGAACGGAAAAATTTGATATATACACATATAATGGAGTGGCTTATGCTTTAGTCAACTCAAAATTTGAGAGTGATTATATAGAATTATGGCAATCTAGAGATACGAAGCATTATAATGAGGGGGGGAGTCACTATGTTAACGCTGGCACCTATAAACCTAAAGAAGAATTCGAGATAGCTGAAGGACAGGCAAATGCTATCTACCACGGATTAGGAAAATCTACTGTGAAACGTGTTGAAAAATACGGAGCAAGATTTCTAGAAGAGGATGATTACTACGAATCTGAAAGTAAATCTAATTACGAGAATCTTAAGTTACTTTTTGCACTTAAAAAAAGAGGTGTAGCTAAAAACTTCGTAATCACACTCTTAAAGGTTATTCAGAATGAAGAAGATATAAAAAATTGGACCCTCGAAAAAAATAATCCTAGTCTGAAAAATTACTTGACTGAAAAAACTCGCTTCAAAAAATCTGATTATTTAACAAATGGGACTTTACGTCCGTTCCAACGAATGAGATACTTGAAAGATCATGAAGGTGGATTTACTCATGGGTTTCGAGCTGAATATGAAGATAGACTCATGTCGATTTTGTTTGAACTTAATCAATTAGGGTATTACCACACCGATTTAATGATAACCCCGGCTCATAGATCAGGGCAAAATGTGATGTATTCGGATAATGATTTAGTTATTGTCGACGATTTCCCGGTACGGTATTTAAGTCTGGAAGAATATTATGCAAAGCTAGATGAAATTAAGCAGCGTATGACCCAGCAAGAATTCAATGAATTTATATATCATGTTAAAAATATTGAACCCGGATCCGATTTTTTTGATGACCGCTGTAGTGTAATGTATAAAGATCAGTGGTTGTGGGTTGCTAATAACAAGAACCAACAGTATATAGATTATTATGATCAACAGCTTCGAAACCCCTATCCCTTACCCATGACTGATTTATTGTTGAATGGGAGGGATGTGTCTAAGTATAAATTATACATACCAAAAGAAATGGAGGACAAATTTAAAAATATTATTAAATTAATAGATGCTGATAATGTGAATCTTTATAATGGTAACCTAACGTTTGCGGAAAAAAATCTGAGAGACTCTTTGGCAGCAAGTAACTTGTCTCTTAACGTCGCTAATAATTTTAATGGATCACTCAAAAAATCGGTCTTAGAAATTCTACAAGGATATGCAAAATATAATGTGTTTAAACATAATTATGGGAAGAATAAACAATTGGTAGAGCTTTTGGAAAAAGTAGAATCCAAGAGTTATGCCATCGCACTTATAAAGATGACGCAGCTAACAATTCAAACTGGAAATGAAGCGGACATGAATAATATTAAAAATATGTTAGAGATTACACCTATTACAGGCCGTTCAGATAAAGTAAAAAAAATTACTACTAAAAAATACAACAAAGTAACAGACAGTTCTTTCTATATAACACTTGAGCAAGCCTTACAACTCCTGAGAGTGTAAACGTATAGACTGTAAAAGTCTAGACCTGATGTGACAGATACCTGCTCTAGCAAGTACATTTAATTGGCTCAGATGTTTTTTTGTTCATGGAACCTAAGCATATCTGCTATAATCTTACTACTTTAAATTTTTCAAAAAATAATTTCATGGCTGAAAAATATATATACTCAATGCATAGGGTTGGTAAAGTTGTGCCGCCTAATAAATACATACTCAAAGATATCTCGCTATCTTTTTTTGATGGTGCAAAGATTGGGGTGCTTGGTTTAAATGGCTCAGGTAAATCGACCCTACTTAAAATTATGGCTGGTTTTGATACAGAGATTATTGGCGAAGCAGCTCCACGCAAAGGAGTTAAAATTGGTTACCTACCACAGGAGCCAAAACTAGATCATACTAAAGATGTCCGTGGTAATGTTGAAGAAGCCCTTTCCCACTTAAAAGATATGCTTACTAGATTTGATGAAATTAGTATGAAATTCTGTGAACCAATGTCTGATGATGAAATGGCAAAACTTCTTGAAGAACAAGGAGAGTTACAAAATGCTATAGATACCGCTGGAGCTTGGGAAATAGACCGCAAGCTTGAAGTAGCTGCAGAAGCTTTACGTTTACCGCCTTGGGATGCTGATGTTACTAAATTATCCGGTGGAGAAGCTCGTCGTGTAGCTTTATGTAAATTACTATTATCTGCTCCTGATATTTTACTTCTAGATGAGCCTACTAACCACTTAGATGCAGAGTCTGTAGCATGGCTTGAGAAATTCCTAGCAGAATACAAAGGTACTGTTGTAGCTATTACGCACGATAGATATTTCTTAGATAATGTTGCTGAGTGGATCTTAGAGCTAGATCGTGGTGAAGGTATACCATTTAAAGGTAATTACTCAGAATGGCTTGAGCAAAAACAGAAACGCTTAGAAATGGAAGAAAAGCGTGAATCATCGCACCAAAAAGCCCTAAAAGAAGAGTTAGAGTGGGTGCGTCAAAACGCTAAAGGTCGTCAAGCAAAATCAAAAGCTAGACTTGCAAAATTTGATGAATTAAGCTCGCAAGAGTTCCAAAAGCGTAATGAAACTCAAGAGCTATATATCCCACCTGGAGAACGTTTAGGAAATAATGTAATCAAGGTTAAAGATCTTGTTAAATCATTTGATGATAAATTACTAATCGATGGTCTTGATATGGACGTCTATCCTGGCTCGATTGTTGGAATCATTGGGGCTAATGGTGCTGGTAAATCGACTTTCTTTAAAATGCTAACAGACAAAGAAACTCCAGATGCTGGTAATATCACAATTGGAGAAACTGTAAATCTAGCATATGTAGATCAATCTCGCGATGCTCTAGATGATAACAAAACCGTGTGGGAAGAAATATCTGATGGTTTAGATGTTATATCAGTTGGTAAATACACTATACCATCACGTCAGTATGTTGGTAGATTTAATTTTAAAGGTGCTGATCAGCAGAAATATATATCTCAGTTATCTGGTGGTGAGAGAAACCGTGTTCATCTTGCTAAGCTACTTAGAAGTGGCGGTAATGTAATATTGCTTGACGAACCGACAAACGATCTAGATGTAGAAACTTTAAGAGCTTTAGAAGAGGCTATTTTAGCATTCCCTGGTTGTATAATGGTAATCTCGCATGATAGATGGTTTTTAAATCGTATTGCTACACACATGCTTGCTTTTGAAGGTAATAGTGAAGTAGTATGGTTTGAAGGTAATTATGATGCTTATATAGAAGATAAAAAACGCCGTCTTGGCGATAAGTATGATGCTGTTACTAAAATTAAGTATAAGAGAATTTCTGTTGGCTAAAAACAGGAGCTAAAGCTCATGAAAATCTTTTTTTATTCTACTAAAAAGTATGACAAAGAGTATTTTTCTAAACTAAACTCTAATCACCAACTAACTTTTGGTAATTATTCTTTAAACCAGGAAACTTTTATTTTTGCTAAAGGCTATGATGCTGTGTGCATCTTTGTAAATGATGTTTGTGACGCAAATGTATTAGATAAACTTAATGATATTGGAGTCAAAAATGTTCTTCTAAGGTGTGCCGGTTTTAACAACGTTGATGTTGCCCATGCTAAAAGTCTAGGTATAAAAGTTGCCAGAGTACCAGCATATTCGCCATTTTCAGTTGCTGAACATACTTTAGCTCTTTTATTATGTTTAAATCGTAAGATACATAAAGCTTATAATAGAGTCAAAGAAAGTAATTTTAATATAGAGGGGTTAGAAGGTTTTGATATTCATCAAAAAACTATAGGAATAATTGGTTTTGGTAATATTGGTAAAGCTTTTGGTCAAATTATGTCTGGCTTTGGTGGAGAAATTTTAGTGTATGATCCTTTTATAAACAAAAAGGATATACCTATATATGCTAAGTTAGTAGATTTGAATACTATATTTAAGAAAGCTGATGTTATAAGCTTACATTGCCCGTTAAATGATGATACTAAATATATAATTGACCAAAAAGCTCTTAGTTTAATAAAACCTTCGGCATTTATAATCAACACAAGTCGTGGAGCATTAATTGATACTCAAGCTATCATCAAAGCTCTTAAATCTAAATCCATAGCTGGTTTAGCTATAGATGTTTATGAGTATGAAAAAGATATTTTCTTTAGAGATATGTCTGGAGAAATTATTAATGATGACATCTTTGAAAGGCTTCTCACATTTCCAAATGTTTTAGTAACTGCTCACCAAGCTTTTTTAACTAAAGAAGCACTTGAAGAGATTGCAAATACAACTTTAAATAATGCTGTCTTAATGGAGAAATCAAAAATTAATTTAAACTTTTTATGAAAATCATGATTCGTATATTAATGCTAGGTTGTATTCTCAATGTTTATTATGATTCCAAAATTCACATCATTAATAACTAAGCAATAAAAGTATTGGGTTATTTTATTATTAAATTATATTTGTAATTTAAATATAAAAATAACAGCATTGTTCAAAAGCAAAAGATTTATATTAATTGATCGTGGTGTACATTTTATGAAACTTATAAAATTTGCCTCTAAAATACTTAAACCTATATAATAAATAGCAGTATTAATATTTACTCGATCGAAATGATAAAACAATTAACTTCAAGCCAACGAAGAAAAACTATTTTTATAACGAATCTTGGAGCTGTTTTAGAATGGTTTGAGTTTAGTCTTTATGGTTATCTTTCTACTTATTTAAGCATATTGTTTTTCCCAACAGAAGATCAAACAGTAGCTTTGCTTACAGTGTTTGGTATATTTGCCGCTAGTTATATTATGCGCCCGCTTGGAGGGTTCTTTTTTGGATCATTAGGCGATAGGTTTGGTAGGCGTTATGCAATTACATTAAGTATGATTCTGATGTGTGTGCCTATGTTGATTATGACGATTATGCCTACTTATGAGTCTGGGGGAATATGGGCTATTTTTATATTACTTTTTGCCCGTATGCTCCAAGGATTTTCTGTAGGTGGTGAATATTCTGGTGTATTAGTAGCTTTAGCAGAGAGTGCTTCAAGTAGGTATCGTGGATTTACGACAGCTTTAGCTGGTTTAGCTTCACAAATAGGCGTTATTATGAGTGCTTCAACTGTTGGTATATTATCTACTTTTTTAACTAAAGAACAAATGCTAGCATATGGCTGGCGCATAGCTTTTGGAGTTGGCTTAATATTAGCAATTGTTTCAACTACTCTTCAGAAAAAGGCAAAAGAGTCTCCGTTTTTTAAAAGCATAAAAAATGAGTGTAGACTAAGCAAAACCCCGCTAAGGGATGCTTTAAGTGGCCCTAAGATGCCTCTTGTTTGGACATTTGTAATAACAGGCTATGTGGGTATTGCTTATTACATGATGGCTACTTTTTTACCTAATATTTTGATAACCAATAGACAGTTCGATGTAAATAAAATTATGTTTATAACTGTAGTTGTCTCAACTCTATATGCAGTAGTCTCGCCTATTTTTGGGTGGTTATCAGATATATGGGGGAGAAAACCATTTTTATACTTCCCTATAATCCTAATTGCTATTTTAAGTTTTCCTATGTTTATATTTTTTAATAATGGGAGGTTAGAAAGTATCTTAATATTAGAGCTAATATTAGCTTTACTTATTTCCGCCATGACAGCAGCTTTTCAAATAGCTGTTACAGAGCTTTTTCCAACAAATTATAGGTATAGTGGCATGTCTGCTGCTTATAATTTAGGAAATGCCTTATTTGCTGGAACTACTCCTATGATTTGTATTTGGCTGATTAGTCTAACTAACTCTAGTCACGCTCCTGCCTTTTACTTAATAATTACATCTATAATCACTCTGGGAGTCATATACAAGATGCCTGAGACAAAGTATTCAAAAGAGTTTAGGTTTCATGAATAAAAATTTTCTCTAAACTAAATAAGAGTACTTGCTAGAAAAATGTCTATCAATAAGCACGCAACTGCAGGCGCCCTTCACAGTTAGAAACATATAATTTTAGTTTGCAACAGTCTCATAAACCCAAAACTGCTTTTTTTTATACCTAAAGATATGTATAATCTTATCTCAGGTATATTTTAATTATTAGCAATAAGTTATGGAAAATCTAGCTTACTTTGTATCACAGAATTTGTTATTTTGTATATCTTTTATTCTTATTTTAGCTGTATATATAGTTTTTGAGCTAACACAATCAAAGAAGTCTCAATATAAGCTTTCAGTAGTAGAAGCAGTTGCTACTGTAAATAAAAATAAAGGGATATATCTAGATGTTAGAGATCATGAACAATACAGTAAAACTCATATTATAGGAGCTCAAAATATTAATATTAATGATTTAGCAGATAAGCATAAGAAGTTAATTAAAAGTAAAACAAAACCAATAGTTATTTATGGTGACCAAGCAGAAAAAGCTATGCAATTATTACGTAAAGAAGGTTTTGAGCAAGTATATATTTTGAAAGATGGTCTAAAAGCATGGCTACAAGCCAACTATCCAGTAAAATCATCTTCAAACTAAAAAGACTAAACTAAAAAGGGATCATAAAATGGATCAACAAACACAACCACAATTTCAAATCCAAAAAGTTTATATAAAAGATCTTTCTTTCTCTGTTCCAAATTCTGACAAAATATGGGCTACACAGTGGAGACCGCAATTACATACAGATTTGAAAATTACAGCAGAAAAACTACCAGAAGAAAATACTTATGAAAGTATATTAACTGTAGAAGTAAAAGTTGAGAATGATGGTGTCACAGCTTTTGAAATAGAAGTTAAGCAGGCAGGTGTTTTTACAATTTCTAATATGCAAGATCAACAAATAGAACATGCTAAGTATTCTTTTTGCCCGAACATACTTTATCACTACGCTCGTGAAGCTATTTCTGACTTAGTAGTTAACGGCGGTTTCCCTCAGTTATGTCTGTCCGCGGTAAACTTTGATGCGATGTATCAAGATTCTTTGAAATCTAGTGATAGCACTAAGCAACACTAAGGAAGTCAAAAATGAGTAAAGAAAAAGCGTTAGAATCAGCATTATCACAAATTGAAAAGCAGTTTGGTAAAGGCTCAATCATGAGGTTAGGCGACCAGCAGGCTGCACATGATATTGATGTTATCCCATCAGGGATTATAGCATTAGATGTTGCTTTAGGGATAGGAGGTTATCCTAAAGGGCGAATAATAGAGATATACGGACATGAGTCTTCTGGTAAAACTACTCTTACTCTTCTTGCGATAGCACAATGTCAAAAGCAAGGTGGCACAGCAGCCTTTATTGACGCTGAGCATGCGCTTGATCCTAAATACGCCAAGCTTCTAGGAGTAGATATTGACAATCTAATAGTGTCTCAACCAGATACTGGTGAACAAGCTTTAGAAATTGCTGATATGCTTGTACGCTCTGGTGGCGTGGATATCGTTGTTGTTGACTCTGTAGCAGCACTTACTCCAAAAGCTGAGATAGAAGGTGATATGGGAGATTCTCATATGGGTCTACAAGCTAGATTAATGTCACAAGCTTTGAGAAAGCTTACAGCCAATATCAAACGCTCGAACACTTTGGTAATGTTTATTAACCAAATTCGTATGAAAATAGGAGTAATGTTTGGTAATCCTGAAACCACAACAGGCGGTAATGCTTTAAAATTCTATTCTTCTGTAAGATTAGAAGTAAGAAAAGGTGGATCGCTAAAAGATGGTGCTGATGTTAGTGGTAATGAAATCAAAGTGAAGGTAGTTAAAAACAAAGTTGCTCCTCCATTTAAACAGGCAGAGTTTGAGCTAGTGTATGGAGAGGGTGTATCTTTAGAGGCAGAGCTTGTTGACCTTGGTGCAAAGCATAATATTATTGAAAAATCTGGGGCTTGGTATAGTTACAAAGGTAAAAAAATAGGTCAAGGTAAAGAAAAAGCTAAAGATTATCTAAAAGAAAATACTGTCGAACGTGATGAGATAGAAAAGTCTATTTTAGAGCTTTTGCTTCCTCAAGAGTACACAAACCAAAACTCAGAGTCTGAACCAAAAGTAAACTCAAAAACTCAAAATGAGCTTATCTAAAGAAAGAAACTACCTTCTATATCTTCTTGCTAAACAAGAATATTCACGCAAACAGCTTTTTGATAAATTAAATAAAAGAGCAAATATCTCACAAGAGCAAATAGAGCGTTTGCTAGATGAGTTTGAGCAAAATAATTGGTTATCAGACAGGCGGTTCGTAGAGGTCTTTGTTAGTAGTGAAATTAACAAATTAAGAGGAAAGAAGAGGATTATAAATATAGCTGCATATCAAAAAGGTTTATCTCAAGAGTTGGTAGAAAACTTTTTGGCAAGTTTAGACATTGACTGGCTTGATCTATGCAAGAAATGTTTATATAAAAAGTATACAGATATTGAAATGTTAGAGCTAGATCCAAAACTAAAACAAAAAGCTATAAACTATTTAGTATATAATGGGTTTAGTTATGATGAAATAAAGAATACTATAATCACCGAAGATTAAAAAAATTATGTTTTTATTATAAATTATTTATAAGTTAGTTTTTTTAAGGTAAGCTATAGTTGCTGATGAAAATTTAATATAGGAGTTTGATAATGGCAAAAGGAACCGTAAATAAAGTTATTTTACTAGGTAGATTGGGTATAACTCCAGAAGTTAGAACTACCCAGAATGGTACAACCGTTGCAACCTTAAGTTTAGCTACAAATGACGGCTTGGGTGAAAATATAACTACAGAATGGCATAGAATAGTTGTATTTGGTAAAGCAGCGGAAATTATTCAAAGATATGCTACTAAAGGTTCACAGCTATTTATAGAAGGTAGATTACGTACAAACAAATGGCAAGATAAAAATGGTAACACACAATACTCAACCGAAGTAGTGGCAAGTAATTTTCAGTTTATTGGTGGTGGCAATACTCAAGGTGACGCAAGCTATAATAATGAGCAAGCAACTAGTAATTTTAACCAGCAAACCACACAACAGGATAACATCCCTGACTTTGCAGAGATAAATTCATCTAGTTTTGACGATGATATACCTTTTTAAAGAGCCTTTCCACTTAACTGTGTAAATTCACTTACATGAATCTCTGAATTCTATGCTCAAACTCGATAGCGAAATAAGGCATAGCCTCATTCCAATATTTAACAGGCATAGACCATTTTTTAGTCAAATAATCTATAGCCAAGTACAAAGATTTGAAAACAGAGTCATCTTTAGGAAATAGCTTTTTATTCTTAATGACTTTCCTAAACTGGCTATTAAGCGATTCAATCGCATTAGTAGTGTAAATAACTTTACGAATTTTTGGAGGATATTGCAAGAATACAGTTAAATTATCCCAATTATTTATCCATGACTTTGAAATTAAAGGATATTTAGTATCATATTTATTTGCAAAGTTATCAAGCTCAGATTGAGCTATTGCAATGGTATCAGCATCATATATTTTCTTTAACTCTCTAGCTACCTCTTTCTTGTCTTTATATGGCACATACTTAAGACTATTACGAATTTGATGAACGATACAAAGCTGATGCTTTGTCTCAGGGTATATAGCTTGTATAGCATCAGACATGCCTTTTAAATTATCAGTACATGCTATAAATATATCCTGTAAGCCTCTATTCTTTAATTCAGTAAAAACACTAAGCCAATATTTAGCACCTTCATTTTGACTGATCCAAAGACCTAATACATCCTTATGACCAGTTAACGATATGCCAAGAGCCACATACACAGCTTTATTAATAATATGCTTGTCTTCTCTAACTTTAACGACTATACAGTCAAAAAACACTATTGGATAAACTGACTCTAAAGGTCTATTTTGCCATGCTTTAACATCATCAATAATAGCTTCTGTAACATCACTTATAAAGCTTGTACTTATCTTTGTATCATATAACTCAAATAACTGTTGTTGGATATCTGTAGTACTCATACCTTTAGCATACAAAGATATAATTTTTTGGTCTAAGCCGTTTATCTTGGTGACTCTTTTGGGAACTATTTGAGGTTCAAAGTCACTATCTCTATCTCGTGGAACTGATATTTCCAAATTACCTGTGTCTGTAGCTAATGTCTTGTTACTATAGCCATTCCTAGCATTTGATGAATTAGTCCTTTGGTGTTTTGAATAACCAAGATGACTATTCATTTCTGCATCTAGTGCTTTTTCTAATAATCGTTTTGTTAGTTGCTTTAGCAAACCATCTTTCTCAAACATTTGATTAATATCAACACCTGAATCTATTATTTGATCTGCAATAGCTGTGTAAATATCTTCTGACTTCTTATTCTTAGACATTGTTTCTATCCTTAATATTTCGCTAGAAATAATCTAGCAGGTTAATTAAGAATTTACACATTTATTTGGAAAGTCCCTTTTTAAAGGCTCTCTTTAAAACAATTAAATTGATAAGAGTTTTTAGGTTTTTTACTACTACAATCTGAATACATGAAAATATGACTTCTTACTTTCATATTTGACTCGTTTCTAACTCTATCAGTTATAATCGCTGCTGTACATATTTGTTCATTGCCGCTTGATCTATATCTGGTAAGTTACCATTCATTAGATCTACATCTGGGTTAGCATGCATGCGCAACATTGTTCCCAAAGATCCTTTTTTATTTGGCATGATATTTAAACAGTCTTTATACGTATTATGAAAGCAATCTATAGCTAATAATAATGATTTTTTATTTAATTGACCAAACTGTAGACCTGTTCTGTTTTTATTGTGAGAAGAAGTAAGGTATTGCTGCGTCTTTCTAACGTGCATAGCAAAATTCTTACATGCATTGCCAAATAAAAAAGCGCGAACGCGTCCATCTACTCCATGAGGTTCTAAGACTCCATAAGTTTTTTTATCAGCTAGTCCTCCTAAAATAGTGTTAAAATATGATTCTATTGTTCCACCAAGGACAGGAATATAACCTAATGGCTTAAGTGCCATTGAGATATTTCCAGCTGTTAACCCTAACTGTAAATTAAAATGATCAGTCTGTCCAACTCTATTAGTTACCTTAGAAACATAATCACTTATTCCTTGGGTAATAAGAGCTAAATATTTACCAGCGTTTTTTATCATGTTTTCAGAAAGCCCTGCGTCTTTATTTATATTAGGTTGGGTTAAATTATTAGAACTAGCAAGTTTTTTTCCTAATTCACTAAATTGTTTTAATCTATCTCCAGAAATAATACTTCCTAGCACTTTTGCTCCTTCAGGGGTTTTAGATAGTAAATATGCTAATCCAGCCAAAATTTTTTCAGATTCGGGTAGGGAAACCATATCTAATTCTGATTCATCGCCTTCACTCAAAAATAAGCTGTTTCCTGAATTGGTCCTTCCTGTAATAAATTTTGCTATCATTGCTCCAACTCCTTGAAACGGCCTACTACCTGTGTCAGGTGGGTTAGATGCTGCTGCAATCATATATAAGTTTAATTTATTATTTAGACCTCTAAATATAGTCGCTTGGTGTAGAACGGCCATATATACAAATGTACTCATAGATACTAAACTTTCAGATGACATGTGTCTTTTCTTTATAGAATTACCCTTAGAATCTAACTTAGAAGTTTGTTCTGATTTCCAGTCAAAAGCTCTAGAGTATTGTAGAGTTTCTGTATTATAACCTGCTTCAGCATAAGCACCTTGGTACTCAAGAAATGTTTGTAACACACTTAATATACGTTTTGAGTCATCTGCTGAGCTCATAAGACGATTCCACTCTGCAGCTGCTTGTAGACCTGCTGTTGAGACATAGTGTTCACTTTTATTCAATCGTTTAGCAATTTTAGCTATTTCACCATAGTTGATCTGAATGTTAAAATATGAGTTGTATTGTTGAATACCATCCAAAAAAGCATATTTAAGAGATTCTGGGCTTACAAATGTCAAAAGCATACTTTTATCAATATTTGTAGGTGTTACTTTAAGCCTTTCTCTAACTGATTGTTTATTAATAATTATTTTTTCATTTCTATCTAATAATTTTTCTTCGTACGAGTCCATCATTTCATTCATAAGATCATCTATATCCATTTTTATATACCTCCTTTATATACAAAAAAAATAGCTTCCGCCGCAAACAGCGAATCAAACAGAATTTTTCTTTTTTTAACACAATCAATAATACAAATTAAAAAAATAATTTCATATATGATAAATTTGATATGGTCTAGGGGGATTTTGATAGGAACCTCATGTCAAATTTGATTACTATCTTCTAAACTAGAATTTCAAAAGAAGCCTAATGCGATTGTCTTACAGATGTCTACAGTTAGCCTTATGTAACAATAGATAGTATAATTAAGTCCAATAGTTATTTTAAATGTTTTAATAAATGCCTCATATTCTAGTACTAAACTGCGGCAGTTCCTCAGTTAAGTTCGCTCTTATCGATCCTACAAGCTCAGAGTCTTTGCTAACAGGTTTGGCTGAAAACATAGGTCAACGAAATTGTAGAATAGTTCTTAAAAGTAAGCAAAATTTCGAAAAGATCATAGAGAATGGTCAATATAAAGATATTTTTATAGAGTTGAAAGTATTTTTAGAAGAAAGTGGTTATTTAAATGGTATTGTAGCTGTTGGTCATAGAGTCGTGCATGGCGGACAGTACTTTTCAGATTCTGTTGTAATAGATGAAGGAAACCTAGAAAAAATTAAAGACTGTATACCACTTGCGCCTCTGCATAATCCAGCAAATATAGAGGGTATAACATTTTGTCAGCAAATATTTTCAAATCTACCACAAGTAGCTGTTTTTGATACAGCATTTCATCAAACAATACCAAAGTACGTATCAGAATATGCTATCCCTAGAGAGTTAACAAAAAAATATCATATAAAAAAATATGGTTTTCACGGTACATCGCATAAGTATGTATCTACTCAAGCAGCTAAACTCTTAGGCAAAAAAAATGGAAATTTTATAGTGGCCCATCTAGGTAATGGATGTAGTTTATCAGCTGTAGTTGAAGGTAAAAGTGTAGATACAAGTATGGGTTTTACACCGCTAGATGGTTTAATTATGGGTACACGTTCAGGTAGTATTGATGCTGGAGTTTTTGATTTTTTAGCCAATAATTTAGGTTGGAATATAAACAAAATCACAACTATTTTAAATAAACAAAGCGGGCTATTAGGGATCTGTGGACATAGTGACATGCGAGAGATTTCTCATTTAGCTAATCAAGGTAATGAGCTAGCGAAATTAGCCATAGAAATGTTTTGTCATAGAGTCGCCAAGTTTGTTGCAAGTTATATGGTTTATTTTGAAAAGTTTGATGGACTAGTTTTTACAGGTGGGATTGGTGAGAATGCAATTAATATTCGTGAGAATATAGTCACTAAGCTTAAAAATATTGGTTTTAAGCTTGATCATCAAAAAAATAGTAATAAAGAAAGTTTTATTAATACTCAAGAAAGCCATAATATTATGATTATAAACACAAATGAAGAGTTGATGATAGCTCAGGAAACAATGCGTCTTATTTAGAGGTACGATATGAAAACATCTATACTTATGTTACCCACATCGAAGTATACTGGACTTAGGATTTTAACAAAAAGCTTAGAGTATGCTTTACAGGAAGAAGGTTTTAAAGTAGCCACTTTTCACCCTATTTTTGATATAGGAATGACTATAGAAGAGATTGAAAAATATTTGTTAAATGGCCGTGTAAAAGATTATGTAGAAATATTGCTTAGTAAATTTTATGATAAGTGTCAAGGCTATGATTTTATTATAGTTTATGGTTTATTTCGTCAAGGGAATGATACCCATAAACTATATCCGTTAAATAGTGTAATTAGTGAATTAAATACGGAATTAATCAAAGCTCTATCAGCTAAAGTTATAGTGGTTTCATATCATGGTAATAAATCTTTGGATGATATCAATAGTGAGTTAGATTACGCTTATCGGAATTTACCTCAAAGAATAAAAACTTTAGGGGTAATAATCACAAAACTAAACGCACCCTACGATGATGATGGACATATGAGCTTTAGTTTAGCAGAAGAGGATGCTTCTACTATTAGGAGAAATAATGTCAGCTTTGAAGAAATCCGAGAGCTACCTATTTTAAGAGAAAATAAACTCTCTTTATTAGGTGTGATAGAGTGGGATAAAGAAAAAACTTATCCACGGGTTGTAGATATCAAAAATAGTTTGAAACTAAATATTATTACCTCTAATAACCTTGATGCTAGAGTACATAAAGTGACAATGTGCTCTAGAAGGATAGAGAATTTTATTAGAGATCTAGCACCAAATTCTTTAGTAATAACCTCTGCTGATAGATCGGATATATTAGTTACAGTGTGTCTAGCTGCTAGAAATGGTTTAAAGATAGCAGGGATTATTTTAACAGCGGAGGAATATTTAGACGAGAAGGTAAAGCAGCTATGTTTAGATACAGCTGAAGAAGCTGGTTTAGTAATATTAACCACAAAAAATAGAAGCGTAAATACAATCCTTAAGCTAGCTAATATTGATTTTATGGGTATACCAAATGATGATAAAGAACGTATCCAAATGGTTAAAGAAGCCATAGTAAGCTCACTGGATAAAGAAAAGATTTTACACGCGATCAGACAAGAGGTTCCAAAGCAACAAGTGATGTCGCCACCAGCATTTAGGTACCATCTACTAAAAATGGCAAGGCAAGCGAGAAAACGAATTATCTTACCTGAAAGTTACGAACCTAGAACTTTGCTAGCAGCTAAAAACTGCTATGAGCAGGGTATCGCAGATTGTGTACTTATTGGTGATAAAGTAAAGATTAATAAAGTTGCTGAGTTAAATGGTTTTAGCTTACCTAAAGGTATAGAAATTATCCCGTTAAATGAGGCTCAAGAGTTAAGATATTTAGATACTTTAATGAGCCTTAGAAAGCATAAAGGATTATCCGAAAGTTTAGCCAAAGATGCTTTAAAAGACCCTATAATAGTAGCTACTCTTATGTTGTACCTTGGAGAGGCGGATGGATTAGTTTCAGGAGCGGAACATACAACAGCAGATGTGCTAAGACCAGCGTTACAACTTATTAAAACAAAACCTAATGTATCTTTAGTTTCATCGGTGTTTTTTATGTGCATGCCTGATGAAGTTATAGTTTTTGCAGATTGTGCAGTTAATCAAGATCCTACAGCAGAGCAATTGGTAGATATAGCTATTCAAAGCGCGGAGTCTGCTAAAAAATTTAGTATAGAGCCTCGTGTTGCGATGATTAGCTATAGTACAGGCACTTCTGGTTCTGGTGCTCAAGTTGAGAAAGTACGGACAGCGACAGAACTTCTAAAGCAAAAGGTACCAGAATTATTGGTAGATGGACCGTTACAATATGATGCTGCAATGATAGAGAGTGTAGCGAAGAAAAAAGCTCCTAATAGTCCAGTTGCAGGTAAGGCGACCGTTCTTATTTTCCCTGATTTAAATACAGGTAATACAGTCTATAAGGCAGTCCAAAGAAGTGCTAATGTGTTAAGTATTGGACCTGTATTGCAGGGTATCAACAAGCCTGTAAATGATCTTTCAAGAGGGGCGACTGTTGATGACATAACCTACACGATTGCAATTACAGCTATACAAGCAATATAAAAATTTTTATAGGAAAAAACTATGCTAGATAATAAATTATTAACTAGAGTTATAAACAGATATTCCTTTAATGGAATAAATAGTTTTGAAGTAATAAACCCAGCTACAGATGAGCTTATTTGTAAGCTTGAGACTAAAGGTGCTGAATATATTCAAAAAAGTATAATTTCATCAAAACAAGCTCAAAATAGTTTTAGACAGCAGTTAGCTACAGAAAGATCAAAACTTTTAAGCAGATGGTATGACTTAATTGTTAAAAACGCTGATGAATTGGCTCAGATCATTACTTTAGAAAGTGGTAAACCTTTAACTGAAGCAAAATCTGAAATACTATATGGAGCTAATTTTATACAGTGGTATGCAGAAAAAGCTAAAAGAATAGATAGCCGTATATTTGAACCTGGTTTTGAAGACGCGGAAGGTCGAGTTGACTACCAGCCAGTAGGTGTAGTTGCAGCTATTACTCCATGGAATTTCCCTATTGCTATGGTCACACGAAAAGTAGCTCCAGCTGTTGCTGCAGGCTGCAGTGTGATACTTAAGCCCTCTGCGCTTACACCTTTAACTGCATTTGCTGTAAGAGAGTTATTTATTGACACAGGTGCTGATGAAAATCTGCTGCAGGTGATCTGTGGAGATTCAAGTATCATTGGAAAAGAGTTTCAACATAGTAGTATCGTCAGAAAAATAACCTTCACGGGTTCGACAAAAGTTGGTAAGTTACTTATGCAACAAGCTGCTGAGACTGTCAAGAAAGTATCTCTAGAACTTGGAGGTAATGCTCCATTTATAGTATTTGAAAGTGCAAATCTTGAGAAAGCTGTCGAAGGACTTATTGCTGCAAAAATCAGAAATGCTGGTCAGGTGTGTGTAGCGCCAAATAGAATCTTTGTACAAAAAAATATCAAAGCTGAATTTATGTCTAAGCTTAAAGAAGCAATAGCTAAGCTAAAGCAAGGGAATGGCTTAGATAAGGACGTACAAATAGGACCTTTGATTAATAAGTCTGCTGTGGAAAAGGTACAAGCCCATATAGCTGATGCTGTATCAAAAGGTGCAAAAATAGTTTATGGTGGGCAAATTAACCCTAAACTAGGTGGGAAGTTTTTTGAGCCAACAATACTGGATAATATGACTGATCAAATGACAGTTAGTTGTGAAGAGACTTTTGGCCCAGTCATAGCTGTTTTTGATTTTGATACCGAGAAAGAAGCTTTAAAAAGAGCCAACCATACAAATTATGGTTTAGCAAGTTACTTTTTTAGTAACGATATAAATCAAATACGAAGAGTTAGAAATGCTTTGGAATATGGCATGGTTGGTATAAATACAGGATTGATTTCAAATGAAAAGGCACCTTTTGGAGGTATTAAAGAATCTGGATTAGGTAGAGAAGGTTCAGATGAAGGTATTTATGAGTTTTTGGAGGCTAAGTACTCTATGCAAAGTTTTGCGTGAACAGCGAGCCTTTCTAGGTAATTGTGTAAATTCAACATAGCCTACCAATACTGTTTTGGTTTTTATAAACAGTTTTAAAATATACCCATAAGTCAGCTGGTAACTTTTTAGACAGTTCAAAAGTGTATCTAATAGTTTTGCTAGAATATAGCTCTTTAGCTTCTATACACTTTAGTATATCTCCTAAATAGTAATAGCCGTCATTTTTCTCCACTCTAGCAAACACATAGCTTATAACGCTATTCTTTGCTAAGGCTTTTTCTTGTTTATCTTCTAAAGATTTGTTCTTTTTAGAGTAAAATGTAAAGACTGAATCTGAAAGAAACTTATTATCATATTGGCTAAATTTTTTATTCTCATCAAAAGTCATAAACAACAAAGCCTTATTATCAAAAAATCTATAACCAGCTAAATTAACTCCACCGTTTGTATAATCTTGATTAAGTAAGTGAGCAATATCTTTTTTAGAATATTTAGCATACAGAGATAAACCATTGAGTTTATTTTTATGATATTTTTGCTGATAAATAAGTTTATTATAAACCAGTAAATCTTGTATGTGCCACTGTAAGAAACTGTTACCAATTATAGTGCTATAAGGTAAAA
Source organism: Allofrancisella frigidaquae (assembly GCF_012222825.1). Classification (NCBI taxonomy): domain Bacteria; kingdom Pseudomonadati; phylum Pseudomonadota; class Gammaproteobacteria; order Thiotrichales; family Francisellaceae; genus Allofrancisella; species Allofrancisella frigidaquae. The sequence continues at coordinate 1,547,352 of NZ_CP038017.1, forward strand.
GAGAGATCTGTTTATCTTCTAGCTTTATTAAAGGTGTATACTCTTGCCTACCAGCGTTAACTGTAAATATTTTTAGAGATAAGTGCTGTAATGCACTAACAAAGCTTTCTATATTAAAATTCTCTATTTCTTGAGCTACTAATCTTTCCAAGTTTTTAACTTCCATGCACGATTGCTTTAGAAGTTTTTCCAAAATTAAAATTTCGTACAACCTTTTTGCAGGAGTAAACTCCTTTGAGATAAACTTTAAAATTCTGTACTCTTGCTCATTTAAATTTGGTATATCCTCTTTGAAGGCTTTAAGAATGTCATAATAAGTATCCTTTGCTGATAAAATAACCTCTGGAGCAATAAAATTATGTGTTTCAAAGTCAACTAAGGTAGGTATTTTACCTAACTCTTTCTTCAACTGAACATAATCTCTTTTTATATTTTTTAACTGAGAAAAATTAGTTTTTTGGATGTTTCTATAAATTAGTTCTTTAGCAATATTAGTGAAGGTTATCGTACTTTTACCACTAATATAATTATTTGGTGAAACAACAAACTTTTTAAGTTGGTCTTTGTCATAGCTGTTATCTTGGCTTAGGGCTACAGGTATCAAAAAATTGTTTTCATAATTAGCAATAAAATCTAAAACCACAACAAATTTTTTATCTTTGAATTTCCTAAGTCCCCTGCCTAGCTGCTGGATATAAACAATACTACTTTGGGTTGGGCGTAGTAAAATAATCTGGTTAATACATGGAATATCAATTCCTTCATTAAAAATATCCACTGTTACGATCACTTCTAAACTATAACTTTCAAGTTTTGATATAGCCAAATCCCTTGTATACTCTGAATCTTGACTTGTTAAAGCTTGTGACTTTATACCTCTTTGATTAAGCTTAGTTGCTAGCTCTTTTGCTTCATTAACGTTACTAACAAACATTAAAGCTGATCTATGTTGACCACTAAACCCATAAAAATTCATTTTTCCCACAATATGGTTTATACGAAAATCACTTGTTAATTTAGCAAAATCTTTAGCTAATACCTTTTCAGATTCAAGGTAAAAATCCTCAATAGCAAAATAATGAAAAGGACACAGCAAATCTTGTTCTAAAGCTTGATGCAGTCTAATCTCATAAGCAATATTATAATCAAATAGCTTAAATATATCGCCAGTATCAGTACGCTCTGGTGTTGCTGTCATTCCTAAAAGAAACTTTGGTTTAAAATAGCCTAAAATTTTCTTATAACTATTAGCTTCTGCATGGTGGACCTCATCGATGATTATGTAATCAAATTCATCAGCTTGAAAACTGCTAAAGACTTTTGGATCCTTAAGAGTTTGAACCGTCGCAAACAAATAATCGGCTTGAGATTTACTACTTCCTGTATAAAGCCCTAATTTCTTATCTTTAATAATTTTTGCAAAGGTGTCTTTTGCTTTAGTAGCAATGTTAGTTCGATGTACAACGAATAAACATCGTTTTGGCTTAACTAATGCAACATCAAATGCACTTAAAAAAGTTTTTCCTGTACCAGTTGCACTGATTATCAAAGCTTTATCTATATTACTCAACCTTAGAGACTTTAGGTTTTCTAGTGCTTGGCTTTGAATAAAATTTGGTGAGATAGGTTTAACTTTTTCCAAATTGCCAAAAGTAATAAGTCTGTTGACAACTTCATAGTTTAAACGGTAATCATCAAGTATAGCCAAAGCTTCTTTAGCTCTATCAAAAAGCTTATTAAATTCTGCTAAAATTTGTCTGACTACATTATCTTGACAATTAGCGCTAAATAATAGATTCCATTCGCTATTAACAGTAAGGGCAGATTGTGTCAGATTTGCACTACCTATCATAATATGCCAGTTATCCGCCTTACGAAAGAAAAACCCTTTTGCATGGAAGTTTTCAGAGTCGAGTATTTTTAGCTCTATATTGTCAAATTCTAGCAACTTTTCTATAGCTTTAGGCTCAGTAAAATTTAGATAACATCCAGTTAGAATTTTACCCTTTACACCTTTAAGCTTAAGTTGGCGTAACGATTCTAGTATACAAATAACTCCGCTAAGGGTGATAAAGGCTACACTTATAATAAATTCTTCACATTCATCAAATTGGCTAATAATTTCTGTAATAACTTTAGAATATTGAGAGTTGGTAATAAATTTATTTGTGTGTTTTTGCATACTTAAATTTTAACGGGAACACTAGAGTCAAGGTTAGACGTATTAGAATGACCTTTTACACCTTTACCCCAACAATAGATTTCTTTTGTATCTTTTCTTACACCACAAGTGTACGTTGTTGCCATAACTAAATGGCTAAATTGCAGATCTGTTTTGACCTTTTGAGGGGTAGTAAAGATACCTTTTTCACCATTACCAACCTCCCCAAAAGTACCATCTCCCCAACAATAAGCATGATTATCTTTATCTAAAGCACATGCATAATGAGCCTTTGTGTATATTCTTTTAAATTTAACATCTGTAGCAATCTTTAATGGCACGTTAATATTTTCTTTCTTGGTTTTACGCCCTAATTGCCCTCTATCGTTATGCCCCCAACAGTATAAATCATCACCATTATCTAATGCACAATTAAAGTCCGCCCCTCTACTAATCTCTTTTATTTTTAAATCTTTGATATCAACTGAGATGTTAGTCACTTTTTTATTACTTTTTTTTGACTTACTAGTGTCTTTTAATTTATATTTCCAACATCTAAGATCTCCAGCAACATCGTATTCACAATTATATTCCTTGGCATTTTCAATATCATAATTTTCACCATATTTTTTTAGTTTACTATCATCACGATAATCATCTTCTTTAGTTGCAAAGTTGTTTTCCGTTTGAGGATTATAATTATCAAAGAAAGTTTGTGAAAAAGTATCTGTTGCAAAAACTGGATAGAAAACATATAAGAATATAACTAAAAGTATCGTTTTTTTCATATTAAAAAATTTATTTCGAAAGCTGCTAATAATAATCTTAAGCAAAGTTATATCAAAATGCTAGAGGATTAGAGTTTATAAGAATAACTTCTGTTCCCAATAACGCAGAAAATTGAAGAACTTCTCTTCTTTAGAGTAATTTTGTCTATCAACATATGGCTTAGTAATTAATATAGGGTAGCTTCCAACGATTATACAAGCTAAACAACCTGTAAGTAATCTATCGTCAACTAAAGCTATTTCTTTCATATCACAGTTTAATAAACTTTGTATTTTTAAAAGACCTTCAGGATAAGGTTTTTTTGCAACGTCTGATATAAACCTGATTTGTGGATAATTTTTTCTAAAATACTCTAATCTTTGATTAGTTGGTTTATTTGAAAGAATAAAAATCTTTTCTTCTCCAAACTTTAGAGCAAAATTGTCTAACCATGTTTTTACTTCAGGATATATTTTCGGTTTACCATGACTAGCTAACACGCCATCAAAATCTAAAGCCAAATACTTTATACCCTTTTGCTTTAAAAATGTAGATTCAAGCTGTATAACACTTTCTAGAGCGTGATCTTTTCTGATATTCTTTAGCTCTTTTTTGTGTTTTAACATCTTGTTAAAAGTGTATATAGATCTTTTAAACATCCTAATCTTCCAAATCTTTTTTTAACTGTAATGCTTTTTCATAGACTTCATTTTTTTTTAAGTCTAAAATTTTAGTTGTTATTTTGACAGCCTTTTTAAGAGGAAGCTCTAGCAATAATTCTTTCAAAAGAGTTTCCTGATCAATACTAGAATCTACTGTTAGCTGATCATTGTTATTGCAATCTAAAAGAATAACGAACTCTCCTTTTAGCCTATTAGGATTATCCACAAAGTATTTTTTTATTTCACAAGCTTTTCCACTTATAAGCTGCTCAAACTGCTTGGTTAACTCTTTTGCGACAACTATATTACAAGCTGGTAAAACCTCACTAATATCGTCTAATAAATATGTTATTCTATGTACTGATTCATAAATTATCACTGTTGAATTTAGCTTGATAAAGCTTTCTAAATCTTGCTGCCTTTTATTCTTTTTAGATGATAAAAAACCTTTAAAAATGAAACTATCTGATGGCAACCCAGCTACTGATAAGGCTGTAATTACAGCACTAACCCCTGGAATAGGCATTATTGTATAACCATTTTTACGTAAGGTAGCTACGATTTTATAACCCGGATCAGATATTAAAGGAGTACCAGCATCACTAACAAGAGCTATATTTTTATTATCATCTAAAAGTTGCTTTACTTGCTCTATGCGTTGCTCTTCATTAAAGTCATGACACGAGATCAATTTTTGCTGATTTTTAATATTTAGGTTAGATAATAGTTTACCAGTTACCCTAGTATCTTCTGCTAAGATGATTTCTACTTTTTTTAGGGTTTCTATAGCCCTAAGCGTTATATCTTGAAGATTCCCTATAGGTGTTGCAACCACGTATAATATTCCTTTTTCTAAATTACTCACCTAACATCTCCACTAGATTTGTTATGTCACCCGCCCCTTGAACCAAAACTACATAACCATCATCAATAACATTTTCTAGCTCTGATATTGCTTGGCTAAAATCCCCTACCAGAATACAGTTTGATAATTGTTTTGATAAGTCTAAACTTGTTGCACCATCTATAATATCCTCACCTGCAGAGTATGTTGGAAGTAAGATAAGCTTATCTGCTATCGCTAAAGCTTTAGTCCAATCATCAAAAAGATCTCTATTTCTGCTATAGCGATGAGGCTGAAATATATGAATAATTTTTTTATTAGGATACTTATCTTTAACTGCACTTAGACAATTAATGACTTCAACCGGATGATGCCCATAGTCATCAATTACTTGCACTGTATGGCTTGAGATAGTTTTAGTGTATATATCAAACCTTCTTACTACTCCAGCTACTTGCTTAAGAGCTTTTTTAATTTGGCTATACTTAAAACCCAAATCTAAACAGCTTACTACACAAGCTGTTATGTTCAAAATGTTATATCTACCTGGTAAAATAGTGCAAAAGTCTAACTTTTGCTGATTATAGAAAATACTAAATTTAGTGTAACCATCTTCTATTTGGTAGCCTGCAATCTTAGCATCAGCATTATTAGCAAAACCATAAGTAGTTATTTTTTTTCCTCCAAAACTATATTTTTCTAACAAATCTTGGCAACCCTTATCATCTAGACACAAATAGATACTTTCGACACTCTCTTTGAATAAGAAAACGTAAAAATTTTTCAGTAAATTATCATAACTATTTTTATATGTAGACATATGATCTTTATCAATGTTCGTGACTACTATACTAGTCGGATCTAAGTGTAAAAAAGAAGCATCACTTTCATCTGCTTCTATAACTAACTTACCTGTACCATTTATATCTATATTTGAATTAGTATGCTTAACTACGCCTCCTACAACAAAACTACTAGTTCTATCTAATTGCTGTAATAACGTCGCTAGTACACTTGAAGTAGTTGTTTTCCCATGAGTTCCCGTAATCGCTACACTATACTTAAAATCCCTCATTAATATAGCTAAAAACATAGCTCTTTGTAAACAAAGTATATTAAATTGACGAGCTTTAGATAATAAAGGGTGATCACCTTTAATAGCACTAGAGTAGACAACCATATCATACTCTTCTACATCAGTTTCTAGAGGATTAGAAAAAACGTTTACCCCCAAAGATTCTAGCTTAGCTGTAAGTTTACTTGGTTTGCTATCATACCCAGCAACTGTTGCTCCAAGCTTTTTAGCTGCTATAGCTAAAGCTGAAACGCCTATACCACCGACTCCTAGAAACAATATTTTCTTATTCAATCTAACCTACACTAAACATTTTCATGCCAGAGTTTTATATACTTTATATTTTACCACAACTAAAATATTTGTTTTAAATCCCTCGCCAATATTTAAAAACAGCTTTGCTAAGCTCAAGTAACATTCCTTTACCATCTATAGCTTTGATACCATTGTTTTGACACCATTGCGTAAAGACTGTACCAGTTTCAGAATACATAAGATCATAAGCTAGAGCCTTTTCATTAAAATTTTCTACAGTTAATGGTAAAAACTCTTTAGATATACTTGACGATGTTGAATTTATGACTATATCAAAACATTTTGAAATATTTTCAAAATCTTCAATTTCAATGTCACATTTATATTTAAATAGGCTTTTAATAACTAAAGCTTTTTCTTTAGTGCGGTTTGTTATAGTTAAGGATTTAGGTTTTTCTTTTATAATTGCAGCTACCACAGCTTTAGCTGCACCACCTGCCCCTACTACAAGAACATCTTTATTCTGAAAACCTACTTTATGATTGTTTTTTATATCATTAACTATTCCCAAACCATCGTAATTTAAGGCAATCATTTTACGATCAGGTGTAAATATAACATTACTAGCTGCTTTAACGTCTTTTGCAATATCGTCCGCATCATCACATAGTTCAAAAACTCTTTCTTTATGGGGAACTGTTACACTTAAACCTTTTATTTGCGGGTTAGCTTTAAACTCTTTGATTTTTTGCTCTAAGTCTTCTGGTGCAATTTCTATTGCCGTAAAAAGCATGTCCTGGTTGTACTGTTTAGCTAATTCCATTTGGATTTTAGGGGAAAGACTATGTTTAACTGGATAGCCTATGACATGATATAAATCTTGCATATCAATTAAAACTGGTACTCTATTAGTTTTTAATTATAGCATGCAGACATGTTTATAAAATTGGTTTTTACTTAAATTTAGTCTACAAAAGAATCTCTTGCTAAAGACAGAACACGTAACATATAGTTAAGTCTGTTAAATCTTAACAAACATACCTTATCTGATTCTAGAAACTTTTTATACTATTTGTATATTTATTTTTATGACTTCCTAACAAATAAAGTCGTAATCTATAATCATTTAGGACAATAGCCCCAAATTTTTAAAAACTCATCAAAACTTTCTCTAAAAGCAGCAATAATCTCTTTCCTATCAGTTAAATACTTAGACACTATTATAAGTTGCTCTTCCATAAATACATCTGAAGTTAATCCCTCTATTTTGGCTATTCCTTCTTTTCCTTCTAATAAAATGTTTGCTGCATGTTCCGGTAGAATACAAATCCCCAAACCACTTTCTATAAATTTGACTTTAAGGGTATCATCCTCAACAACATATTTTATATTATTTATAGGGTAGCTTTTATTTTCACTACCACTTTCAAAGCCAAAACTATGATTAACCATCTCATCACGCCTAAATACAAAAGGTGCTTTAGAAACGCTATTTGGGTCTGTAAGTTTATTTGCTTCAATATACTCTTTTTTCGCATAGAGGTTAGAATGTATAGTGGTTGAATCAATTGTATAACAAACTATCCATCGGTCTTGGTCAATTACATGTAAATCTCTAGAATTTATAACTGCAATGTCATAATTATCTAATTGATAATGGTAACTTTTGTTTTGATATAAAAAATAGCTATCAAAAGTAAATGTGTAAGCTGGATTTATTTCATTTAGCTTAGGTAAAACATACGGAATAGTAAAATTTAAACCAGCTCGAGTACTTAAGACGCGTATAGAGAAAGAGTTGTCTAAACCTTTATATTTCACTCTATTAATAATACCTTCAAGGTCAAAATACAACTTATGACACGAATGATAGTATTTCATCCCATTTTTAGTTATAACTATCTTATTGTGGACATTTTGGTAAAGGTTTATATCTAAATACTTTTCTAAAGCCTCAAGCTTACTCTTAACTGTATTTAATTCTACAGAATAAAAGTTTTTCACAGCAGTGTAGGACCCCATTTCGACTAACGCTATAAAATATCTTGTAGCTTCAATAATATTTTTATCAACCGCTTGTTTCATTGCAACTCTCCAAATCACATAGTTATAAAATAGATTATAATAGTTATGTGTTTATTTCGCAAAATTTATTGGTCAAAATTATTATTTGATGAACTGTGAGTTTAAAATTAAAAACTGGAGTAATTGAAATAATTTTACTATTCTATAACTTTTTGCTATTTATTTAGAGAGTGAAAATTTACATACTTTTTAAATAATCCGTGCGAATTCCTGTACACCTTTACCTTTTTTAGTTATTTATGCAAATTTTTCTCTTATTTTTGATTCCTTATAAAACTTTGCTAACTCAAAATTTAGGTCTCTTAGCAATATTTCTTTGAATACCTATCCTTTTACCTAGTTTCTTTACAAAATTAAGAGTCATATGCGAAATGTATTCTTGTCTATTAACGCAAAATCTAAAAACTTTTACAATAACGCATAAAATTATTCTATAGAATTGACAATTCTACCCAATATGAGAAACTTGATACATGGTCGAATAAAAAATGAAAGCTATTTAATAAAATTTAATAAAATATGGGTGTAAAATACATCATCTGAGGAAAACGACATGGCAGATATCCCAAAAATCATATCAGAAGAAGCTTTAATTGAGGCTTTTTTAAAAGGCATCTCTAATTTTAACGAATTATATAAACTACAGAGCAACAAGAACATTATTAGTAGTAATATAGGCAACCTTTTTTTGCAAAAAAACCAAAGCGTACACACCAATAATATTACTTCAGTGGAAGTTGAAAAAGCTAATAATATTAAGGCTGCTTTAATTCGTATGCGTGATCATGATGATGACCGGGCTGCTTTGAATGAATTTTTTAAAAATTTCGGGAATACTCTTCTTAATTTAAGTAGTAATAAAGAAGACGATAATAAAAGAAGATTTATAACCTCACACTACTCATTCATTGCTCTAGCAGTATTCCACAATGCATGTATAGTAACAGATAAGTATAATGATTATTTAAATATGGGTGATCTACTGAAATGCTACCTTACCCCTGATACTCTACAACCTAAGGTCACTAAAAATCTTTTTAATACTGTAGGAAGGTCCTTAAGTAATTTTTCTGATCCCAACTATAAATATTTGGATGATAATAATGTAGATTTTGATTACAGATCAGTCATGCAAGTAAGTGATACTGATAAACTATGGGCCTTCTTATGTGGAGAACCTCAATTTAGAAATAAAATTAAAGCACTACTTGGAAATGAAAAATACGACCATTATACAGATCTAAATAGAAAAATCGAACGGTGTATACAAAATAAAGACATTGTAGATAATCATCTTGATGAGGTAGTCAGCGAAGCCGCATCTAAAGCTATAAAAAAATCTTTTAATAATATAACAAATACTTTTAAGATCAAACAGTTAATCTGTGAAGCAATTATCGCCTACCAAGGAAAATACCAAGAAAAAACTGGCTCTCCTCCTACAGGGTCTGAAGCAATTAACATAGCAAAAGGTAAAGCTCAAACTTTTGCTTTTGGTTCTTTGGATCCACATATAGGTAATGAAATTACTTCCCTAATGGGTGGCTCAAATCCCACAGGATCTTTAAAAATCCTGCAATCAATATTTCCACCAGGTGTTATTAGCAAAATGGCATCAGGGTTAATTGCAGAATTATTGGCAATAGCAACAACATCAAAGGGATATGGCTTTATTAATCGACATGGGATAACAGGGCAAACTCGAGCAATTTTACTAAAATTCTATATAGAAATGCTTACAACGCACCTTAATAATAGTTACGATTATACTTTCTCATTAACAAAAGATGAAGATATTATATCTTACTGTAACAATATAGCCGGCATTAAGGATCTATTTATAGAAAGCTATAAAAATGCTGCTGTTTTGCTTCCAAACAAGAAACAAAATGGTAGCTTTTACTACTATCTGGAAATGTATGCTAACCCATCTAAAAACTATGAAGGTGTCACCATATCCAAAGCAACTATGGATGCGTGGAATAAAGATAAACTTAAGACTCACTATAAGACGGATAATAATCAACTACTTCTATAAACTTATTAACCGATATCAAACAACTTATGAAAATGTTAACACGCTTTGGCTTTGTAATTAAATGTTACTTATCCTTTAACTCTTTGTTCAGCTTTACCTTTACCCTAAAAAAATCTTGTGATTGATGACGTTTTATAAATTACATATGCTAAAGCAGCTGAGGCCCCAAAAAGCATCGTGACATCAGTAGGTGTGCCATTGGTGTGAATTATATCTATTAATTCATCGTTTATAGGATTGTTATGTAAATAACCTCCATGTTCTTTAATAAAGCTACTAATCTCACCGATTTCAGCCCCAGAGGTATTAATATTTTTTTTATACTCTTTAGTGTCTGCCAACAAAGATATTAGCTCCCTTAGCAAATGCAATGATCCATTAGAATTAAAGCCTGGGGTGATAGATATCTTCCTTTTAGCGGCAGATAAAAACTCACTATCTCCGTTATTCCTTACAAAAGTGTAAATCAACTCATCCAAAGCTTTGCTTGGGTTTATTTCGTAAAGCAATACATTCGTAGTTTTATTTAAAAAACCACAAACAATATTCTTAAATTCTTCATTAGTATTAAAGACAATTTCTCCACATATTTCTAAATAGCATTCTATCGCAGAGGAAATAGAGTGTATAAAAACACACACTAAAAATGCTTTATGAATATCTAATAATGCTTCTAATGATTGTTGGTCAAAATACTGCTTTTTCTTTAGCCCTGAGTGGTGATATGACTTATCAGGAATCAAATTTCCATTTAAAGGGAGGGCAAAATTTCTCGCCCTTAATTGTGTTGTGGTGTATCCTGTAATCTTTTTACTTAAAGCGTACTTTTTAATGTTATCTAGTTTCAATAACGCTTTATTTAAAGTGTCTTCACATTTAGATAAAAAGCTAATTACTAAATCTTCTTTACTGGGTTTTTTAATTTTGTTAAAAACTAAATGGTTCATCCCATCTGATGGTATATGATTATTAGGTCGCTTTTTATTGATTAAATCATCAATAATATGCATGTTTGAAATCTCTCTAGAGGTATTAAAAATAAATTCTATTAACTCTTGGTAGCGGCCATCATGAGCGTTCTGCAGTTCATCTGATGTTATAATAGTTAGTATTATTTCATTATTGTATGTAGCTACTCTTTTTATATCTTTAAATTGCTTAACTTTTCCGTAGTTATAATAATTTAACATAGATTCTTTTAATACAAGAATAGATTCCTTTTTAACTTGTCTTATTACTTCAATAAACCTTTTTGATCTCCCTTGATAAAAATATTCATCAGTTTCTAGACTTGTATAAAATTTAATTCGCTTAGCTATTTCTAGTAAAGCATAATTAGAGTATTGATATCTACATAATTTGCTCTTTATCCACTCTAACTCTATTTGCGCCACAATACCTCTTATAATATCTGGAGAAGTAAGCCATTCCGAGTCATGTGAATGAAAATAGTTTTGAAATACGTTTGAGATAGTTATTGCAAGAGATGTAAATTTCCCATGAGGGTCTTCTATCAATTTTGACCTACCTTCAAGTCGTGCTTTTTTAAGGTTTTCTTGTGTTAAATCGTTTGAATAACTGTACCATCTTTTTGGTCCAAATTCCCCGATTAGAAAAAAACTAAACATTCTATGAGGTGTTAAGTCAATTCCATATTTTTCTTTATCTACATAAATATTACTTTGTTCATAGTACTTGAATATACGGTTTAGCGTATTAAATTGGTTTTCATTTAATTTTGCCATAATTTGCCTCTTTATTTAAATCTATATCTTATAACAAAGACTTAACTAGGTTTATTTTACATAGAGATTATTTAAGCAATAAAGTATGAAACATTAATGTTAATGTTCTCATCCAAGGCGTTAATATCTATATTTTCTTCACCTATTTTAATATTATCAATTTGCTTTTTAGTAAACTGTACTTGCTCAAGAAAAACCTTCATAGTATCGTAAATTACTTCATTACTTCCATTTACCCACTTTTGGATTTTCTCATTCATATTTGGGTTTATATTTTGATGGTGATTATTATAACCTTTTATCCTCATACCGAATAAAGATAAAATAGAAAATATATCTTTATTATTTTTTGCTGATATAAAAAATTGTTTAAAGTCTAACAACTCACCTTTACTAATCATATCGTTCTGTATACATATACTTTCAGACTCTTTAAAAATATTAGAAACATAAGATGATTCGCCAACGTTTAATTGATTAAAAATAGAATTCATTTCTCTACATTTGTGAGGTATAGGCGATTCTTCAATTAAATAATCTTTTACTTTTGACATATTATCTCTGGTATGGTTTAGCACTTTTTGAATATCAGTTGAAAGATTTATAAATAGTTTAGTTAAGTTTTCCCGAGACTGCTCACCGTGGTGTATATAGAAATCTTTATATAGTTTGAGCTCAATTAAAATGGTTGAAATAATAATATAGTTTCTAAGCAAGTTTATTAAGGGTATTATAAAATCTTGGATCATTTTAGAAAATTTACGTTTATCTGATCTTTTTTGTAACACCTCATCGATAAATCCCGACTTTATAGAACCATCAATTAAATTGCCTAGCGATGAAGATATTAAAAAGCCATTACAAAAATATGCCAATAACAAATCTGAAAATACAATACCTTTTAAACCATTTTTATTACCTATAAATATATTCTGATCCCTTAAATCTCGTGATTCTTTAGACATGTATTTTTCCGATAGTTCTTTATATACGCAATTTTTTGCAAAGTCGTCATAGCTTTTACAAATATTGGCTGTGATATGCCTAATATGATTATGCGATTCGGTAATATCTTTTAAATTATAGTTATTAGTGCCAATAGAAATAAATTTTATGTGAAATTCTCTTTCTATTATTTGAACCAATTGTTTCGTGAACCTCACCATATTTAAATATCTATTTTTGCTTTTATTTTCTGATAAAGAAAATGCGCCAAGCATCGTTTGGTTTAAATAAACTTTAAGATGATTAATATCTAAATCATTATTTTCCTCTTCTTCAAGCGAGAGTATGTCACTAGATGTGAAGTAGAGAAAGAGATATTCGCGATATGTTGTTAATATATTGATTAAACTTCCTATTTTCTCTACATGGCTTTGGTTAATAAAATCTATTAGAAGTTCAAAAATTAAAATTCTGATTTCTTCATATATCTTCTTAAACGTGTTTGCAAATTCTGTACTTAGAATCCCTGCGTAAAAAAACCTCTCACAATAACCAAGTTGTTTATAAAGCAAACATCGAGACATAATTTGCTTCATTGAGCTAGGTGTCATATCAGATTGGCTTAATGCCAAAATTGCATCAATGTTTTCATATATGAGTAAATACCTAACCAGGTCAGCTCTATGGCCAATGGATCTATTTACATATTCTCTCAACAGTCTACACAAGTGCCTTAACACGGTTTCTGTTATTTTATTATATTGTGAATAAGGGTTATTACTATGAAGATGCAGTTTGAACTTTGCAATTTTCCTTAAAGCATCAATATTAGCAATTTCATTGCTCATATAATATTCGGTAGAAAAACATTTTTTTCTTGCTCCACCTACTTTATATTTTTCTGGAAAATCCAAGCCTAACTCTTTATATAAGTTTTGCATTTTTAATAAAATTTGATAATCATCTTTTGATATTTGGCTCATATAAGTAGTTTGAACGTCAAAAACTACAATATAGCATACTTCTTATACTAGTAGTATGCTATATAAAATCTAGTACTCAAAATTAGAAGTTGCTGTTTTAAATTTTTTGTACAAATTATCAGAAAATAATTTATGTACTATCGCTACTTTATCATCAATAAATCTATTTGAAATGTCATCTATGTCAATTCTTGTACAAACACAATAGTGCCAAAAAATGAATCTCAATGAAAATTCGCTTTCAGTCCTCCAAAAGCAAGTTAGTGCTGCTCTGCTAAGAATCTGAAGCTCAGAAACTTTAGAGTAATCAATAGCTTTATATTTAATTCTGGGTATAGTTGAAGTTATCGCTTTTCCATATTGATAATATTTATCAATATTACTTTTGTCACCTAGAGCATCCTCTACCTGCTTAAGAAAATTATCAACACTATTATTAGAGTTTTGGTAATTACTATTTAGTAAAGAACCTAATGATTGACATTGACTATGTCGAATTATTTGATTCATTCTAAAAGTGTTATTTCTACGTTCAAATACTGCTTTACCATTGTGAATAACTTTTTTATAATCTAAAGATTCTGTGGCTAAATCCATACCTTCTAGACGAACCCTATTTTGTTGATCATTAATCCTTGTCACAGTGTCAATTTGTTGTCTTAAATTTCCTAAACGTTTATCCTCTGCCGTATTATTTATAAATCTACGTTTAACTCCAACTTTTTGTGCCTGGGCTAATGAAGCTCTAAGTTTTTTGCAATCACCAGAAATTTTGTCAAGTAATCTTCTAATATTAGTACTTTGAGTTCGGTAATATATCAATAAACTATCAACTTCATTAAATGAATCGAACACTTTGCTGCAAAAGTTACTGGTACTATTATTAATTTTTTCAATAGGAATTTTACCACTTAATGCTATACGCCTTTCTTCTATTACTAATGTCTCCTTGAAAATTGTCTGAATAGTTAGATAAGAATCTGCTATTTTCCTTGATACTTCATCAGGTTGTGTAATGACAGAATTATTTCTGTTTTTAGCTTGGGTTTTTATTTTATCATCTGTAGCAGCATTCATAACAGAGACATAGTGACTTTCTAAATTACTAAAACGATTTTGAAAAAAAGATTGCCTAATTTTCATAACCTCATCAATATCTTTTATATTTACAACGTAATTTAATGCTTCAGATTTTTTTTGAAGCTCTTTATAAAGATTCATTATATAAGCATCAACTTTATTGTCACGAGCTGTACTAATAAAATTGAGCTTATTAACCATTAGCAGTTCAAATAATGAATATGACCCTATATACACACCATTCATTTTTGAAAACAGAAAAAGCACCATGTCAACAATATCAACGCAGATTCTAGAAGGCATGCCAGCAGGTTTGTATTTAATAATCCCATTTAACATCTTACATATTAAGGCTTGGAGCATCAAATTATGATTAAGGGCAACACCACCAATTTCAAGACCTTTTTTAGTATAATCATAAGTCTTTTTAACGCTCTTACCAGCGTCCGCAGCCATACCAACTACAGCACAACTGCCAAAATCCAGCCCAAGTAAACAAACTGATAAACTAACACCAATTAAAGTCCCCCAACAATCAGGAATAGTTAAATCAAGAGCAAATGCACCTATTTCACCAAGCCCTATGCTTTTAAGCAAATCTAAAGCTGACTTTCCTGAAATATTTAAAATCTCAGCTAAGATACTAGTTAAGTCAAAATTATTAGCAAATATGACCTTTGCCCCTTCATTAGCATTCTTAACTAACTCGTAATAATCTAATACTTTTGAATCTCCTACTATTGACCAAAATTTTTTCGCTGTAGCATGGCCGATGCGTTTGTCATCACTTAATTTTTTTAATAATCTGATACCATTTTTGATAGAATTAGGCTGCTCCTCAGCAAGCAAAATAGCAGGATAAGCCTTTAAAGATGCTGTTACACCCCTAAGATAATGATCTACAGGGTTAGATAATAAATTATGATAATTTTTTTGTAAAAAAGGTGTATGGGTTTTCTTACTAAATTCTTTCATGCTTTAAAACTCAATATTTACATCTACTTATGTTATATGGTATAAAAAAACTTGTTGTAACGATATTATTTTTGGTAACCTTTGTTTAATTTAGGCAATAAATAGTGCAAGCAATTATTGCAGCCAAATCATTTAATTTTTCATCTGCTGCCTCTTGAATTAATACTACCTAATAGCGTTTTTTCTTGGTAAAATTAAGCTGTATCATAAAACAATGGAGATAGAATTATGAAATGTTGCTTTAAAGAAAATCCTGAATGTTATAAAAAAATGGCTAAATGCGCTTTAGCAGTCTTTTTAGCTATTTTAGGGGTTGCTGTAGTATTAAAGATAATTACTTTAATCTTAGCTATATTGCCAGGTTCCAGCTATGGTAATGCTTGGTTGGTTGTTATAGCTGCAGTTATCGTATTGTTTGCTTATAAATACTATAAAAAAGATATCTGTGATTCTGAATCTGCTTGCCCTTGTCATGATACTGACAAAGCTTGTAACGAGGAAAATAAAAAGCCTAAGGATAAGAATAACGAAAAAGCTAAGCAATCAAAAGATTAAATAAAAGGAGAGGCTATAAATGATATTTGGACCTTAGTTGGTTCCAACGTTACTTTTAAAGGATATAAAGAGCTTTTAAAATGACTAAAAAATGGGACTGGTACAGTCATGATAGTTACCTGAATACGCCTATAAAAGATATCAGAAAAAAGTTTAATATAAAGATTATAAAGCCTTAGATTTTCTCAATTTTTAAGTTACATAATAAGACTGTTGCCAAAATTATTTAGTTATATTCAATGGTGAATACCCAATTATCTGCAGCATAAGGTTTCCCAGCATAGTGACAAAAATATTGTCTTAGGAAACTACTATCATATTCTTTCTTGATTGATCTATATAGCTCAACCATATCCATATTTTTATTATTGCGAAGATAAATCTGATCTATAAAGGCAAGCACTAAAAATCCACAATCATTGTTTTGCTGAAATGATTCTGTAAGGCAAACTAATTGATAACGTTCTATCCCTAACACTTTGATTTTAGATTTAGCCCACTCAGCTCGATTACCGTTTAATGAGTCAAAAAAATAAAGCCTTTTATTTACAGTGTCAATCATAAATAACATAAAGTGCCAGTTTCCAAAACTAATTGGTAAGATAATTAAGCTATCTTTTGAAACTGCTACTAATTGGCTAATCTCAGTTAGTATATTCCCTTTTTCAATTTCATCACTTAATATCGTTCGGCAAGGTTTTATTATAAACTTGTCATCTTGATTTAAGTTAATAACACCTTCCTGGTGCCTTTTGCCAACGCAAATATCAATAAATCCATTAGAAATAAAGGATGCGCGTTCCACATTATGACTAGCGATATCTTGAACAATATCAAGAGCCATAGAAGCTCGCAATTCTGGTGTAAGTAAGTTTAAAGGAGCTAAATTTTGGCTAATTGAGAGTACTAATGCGTTATTTATACCAATATCTAATGAACTGTCATTCATAGAGCTAAATTTTTCTTTACCATCATTCGAATCTTTTTTGTTTAAATGTTGCTCAAAACTACTTTGATTAACAGTAGACACTCGTCGAAACTCAAAATCTGGCTTAGAAAGCTTAATTTGTTTGGTTTTTTCTGCTATATATTTAGATAAATCTTGATTTAAAAACGCATATAGGCGTCGCACGCTATCATTGCGTTTACTATGCTTTTGTAAACGCTTATTTGCAACTGCTATGATGTGTTGAATTTGTTGGTTAGCATTAGACGACCCTTTAGAAATTATTGTTTGAATTTCTTTAATTCCTTCAGCAAGATTGTTCGTCGTATAAAGGTAATCAATTGCAGCACCGAACCCTAAAGATGCGACATGCCACCATTTAAACTTGTACAGCCCATGGTAGTTTTGGCTTCTTTCAAGGATATCCTGATATATGATAGTAATAATTTGGTTATACTCATAACATAATAATCCACATGACAAAACTGTATTCTCATTGTATTCAGGGAATATAACATGTTTTGTTAAATATAATTCATAGGAATCAACTGCACGCTTTAGATCTTTAAGTTTAAAGCGCTTTGTGCTTTTACTATCAAATATGGTCTTTAAAGCCTGAGCTTGTTTATCTTTTGGATTAGAAAGACGCTTATTGAACTCTTGATCATTTGCTAAGTTGTATATAGCAAATAAATCTGAACGCGATAATATAATAAAATTATCATTATCTTTCATAAAGGTATAAATATATTCAAGTTCATCGTAGACTTTGGTGAAACGCTCAATCAAGCTAAATTCTCGGTATGAACTATCAAAGAATTTTACTTTATCAAAAGATCTAACCTTAAGGCTTGCAATACTTTCTTCAATAAATAGTTGCAAAAAATGAAGGTCAACACCATTATCTTCTTTAAAACGATTTGTTTCAGGAGCTGACGAAAATATAACATATAAATTAATAATTTTGATATTTAGTTTCAAATCTGAAACTACTTTATCTAAGTAGGTGGTCTTAAAGTCAGTGTTAACTGCTATTTGAAAATCTTCCAATAATTTATCTAGAAATTGATCAAAACGTTCCTTATTTTTTTTATCATAGTGATCACCGAATATTCTAATAATACTATCCATGTAGTATTCGCACATGCTGGTGAGCATTTTCAAGAAAAAATAAAACTTATTACTGGTATCACGCGGCACGATTTCTCTACCTGTCTCATGATCGTGAGTAATTCCTAAAATTTCACGGTCTTTCTCATAGCTTGATCGGAAAGCAAGCTGAGTATCGCTCTGTAACGCAAGTTGAAAATTTTCATTCTTGTTAACATTGCCAAAACTTTCAAGCTTCGGTAGATTTTCATAGCGTGTAATTACTACTTCATCATTGCGAGCAAAAGTTTTGGTCAAATAATATGCCAACATATCAATAAATTTTCTATTAGCCTTAAATGGTTTTAATCCTGTAATTAAACGTTGAGAAAAACATGACATATCAAGGTACACAAGCTTCTGGTATAAACTGCTAAAAACTTCCTTTGATTGTAATAAGTTTTCCCTACATTTTGATTTACCTGTCGCTTTGGTAACTGCTTCTACGTTTAGCATTCGGTCAATATTATCAATAGTGGATTTAATTTGCTCAAGATTTAGTCTAGTTTTTTCTGTAAAACAATTTATAAGGAGCTGACTTTTTTCCTTTAAAAAATCATTTACGTCCTTCTTTATAGACTCTGTTGTTTTATATTGTTGTAACTTCTCAATTAACTTCTGTAGGCTGTTATAGTCATTATCTAAATTAACTAATCTAAGAATTCTTCCCATACTATTGACGCCTGTTCTGCGCCAAGCTGCAAAAATGTCTGAAGTATAAAGCCCTTTAAAGCTTTCAACTTTAGCTCGTGTTCCAGTTAAAAATTTATCATTATAACTTTTTATAAATACCACCATTGCAATTGCTGTAAGTGCTGGGACCCCACCCAATTCATATAACTGTGTAAGTTCATTTTGAACTTCTTGAAACTCTTGATGTGTAACAATTAACTCAAACTGGTATTGACCACTTGCTTGATAGGCTAGAGTGTGTGTACCTCGATCTACACTAAAAAGTGTAAACCCAGTTCTAGTACGTTCACAGCTTTTCATAAATTCTATAAATTGAGAGCTTATTTCTAAATTTTCTTTTTTAATATATTTATCTAGCATTGCATTAAAGGATACTGATTTAAACGCTGAGTGTGTGAAAATACAGCTCTCAATAATTGCAAACTTTTTAAATGCTAAATAGTAATTTTCACTGCTTGGATCAATAGCAAAAATCGCCATATACTTCAACAACATTGCTTGCGCGGATTGCTCAAGATCATTATAAATTGCACCAAAAGCATAACTTAGATACACCAAATCTTTATGGAGCATCTCAAATGCAACTCCGTTAACTTTCTCAAACCCTAAAAGATAGCCGCTAAGATTATTACCAAAGTTCTCAAAAAATAAAACAAAAGACCTTAGCTTATACCACTCGCTGTATATTGTTATTAACGGATATAATGGATGGCGATGCGTTTCTCTCTTTGCAAGCTGATATTGTTTATTTAAACTAGTTGGAGATGAATAACAAAATTCTTCCAAGCAGTTTTTAGTAATTGGAAGAATTTCACTATGGAAATCTAAAAATAGGTGTTTAATTGTTTCTTGATCACTTTTTTGGACATTATTTTCACTACATACATCACCTAATAATTTAAGAGGATTGATCTGGATACTTGCAATCATCTTTGCTTTAGTCGTAACTAAGCCACGAATAGCTTTATCATCATAAACTGTTCCAGTATATATTTCGTCATAAATCTTAGATAATTCATCATACCTTGCTAAAGTAGCTGACATTATTTTATGATATACCAAGCAAGAGAAACTATCCCTTTTATTGTTTAATCGTAACATCAACTCATCTAATGCGCTACACCACTGTTGGAACCTAGGGAGCTTTCTTGTATTAAGAACGGCTTCTTTCGGCAAAAGTAACTTATCTTTAATTTCAATATCTAGCTTTGATAAGCGCGTACCTAACTCATGAAGCATAGCAACTGCCAAGTTTAGTTTAGACATTAAAATAGCTTGTTTTAAACTGACATTTAACGTTTTACGCTTATATTCTTTCAGCTTTTCAGCATTTTTTTTGATTTGCTCAAGCTCTTTAAAATACTCATTTGTCTTTTTTTGTATATTCTCAGCATTACACAAAACCGATTTTAATTTTTCATCTATGGTACTTAGCGCAGTTATTGGAAACTCTGGATACAGATCTTTACTGATGATGTAATAACTTTCAGGTTCACGTGATTGTTCTGAAATCTTATTGTGTACCTCTGCATAATTTTTAGAATCAGCAAAGTAACTTAATACATAGTAAAGCATTTCATAGTAATAACCATCTTCAAACCTTTTTCCTATTAGCTTAGAGCTGATTTTTTTAGGCAATCCTGATTGCTCGTAACGTTGGTCAAGCCTTTCTAAAAATGCTGCTTCAGCATTATTATTTTCTTCAATAATTTCGCTAGGCATAAGTAAGCTATACAGGTAATAAGGTGCATTTTCCGAGTCTTTTATTTGCTCTAGTGCATAGGTATAACCGTTCTCCTTAACTGCTAAAGTGTGCACAGCTTTTAAAAGCGTAGCTAATGGTTTAGCGCTGTAAAAAGCCTGAACCAAAGAGTAAGCATATAACAAAACGCCCATACCATTAACAGAAGTGTTTTTTTGTTTTGTTGATGCTTCTAAATTAATCTTTGTCACTAGGTTTTGATGATACTGTTGTAACAAAATAGATGCCTTAGCTCTTGTAAGAGGATTTTCAAGCTGCTTAAGCAACTGTTCTAAAGTAATTTTTGAAACCCCTTCACCAAGGACAATTGGTTCAAGGCTTTTCAAAGATGAGATAAATTTTACTAAACTTGTCTCTGCTGATTCGTATATTGGCTCACCATCTTTACCCAAAATTTTTACTAATGATAGCATAGCCAGCAAATCATCTTGCATATAAACAATGCTAACTGCCTTGTCTATATATTCAAAGTCATTCATTATTATCTCCTTCTTGGATTTTGTTGCATACTTAAAACTTTTAACCAATCTCTAAATCTGCTTATGTTGTGCTGTTTAAAAATATTGGCTGACAAACTGATGATTGAATAAGACAACTCTATGTTACTTAAGCTGTCTAAAATATTCATACTTTATGATCCCCAATTTAACAAGAAATTATATGTTATAAAACGTCGTTGTCTTGTAATAATAAAAATTAAACTGAACTTCGGTATCCCGCATTTTTATTTAGCCAGAGATTTTTATTTTTCAAACGGTTTTATACACTTTGACATTTAACCATACACGCTAAAAACATTATTTTATATAAGGTATTTTTGATAGACAATATCTTTTTTTAATAGAAACTGTGATAATAAGTGTTCGATAGATTTCATTATTAGTGTCATTTTAAGGGAAGAGGACTAGAGTTTTACTGTTATAACGTTAGATTCTGAAAATAGGTGTGCGTCTCCAGTAGTAAGAGAAAAATTAAACATCATTAGGATATAAGTACTCATTCTTTGCTACACTTTATGGCACTCCCAGCTCACTTAAAATCATTAATATCATCTAAGTATAGATTAATACAATTGGCACAAATTTTAACTTCTAGTAGGTTTTCATCCGTTTTTTTCTTTGAAGGAGTAAAGCTATTCTTTGTAGCTAGTCTGATGTGTTTATCAATTATATTTTTTCTAAAGGTACATCTATCACATATTGACTTACCACAAACCCTACAATGGTGCCTATGAAATAGTTTTAATTTTGTTTTTTTACAACACCTACAAATAGATGAATTTCTTTCCCATGCATATTTAGTTTGATCTTCATATATAAGATCAAATATGTATAAGCTCAAATCACTATTAGTTTTTCTTAAAGTTAGTTCTGTAGTTTGAAATGAAATATGGGTATATATAAATAGTGGAGTAGGAGCACCATCACTACGCAGCTCAATTACGTTATCTTGAACTATTACATTATATTCTTTTAGAAAAGCTGTTATTTTCTCAATATCTTCTACATAATATTTATCAACAGATCCTGGGATAATATAATAGTATTCCAATTTTTGGATATTTTTTTTAGATATCTTTTTATCTATAATGTCTAAATTTTTATATCCAAATCCGCCACACTGTAAGTGAGCAGCAAATAGAATGATCTCATCAGCATCTGTTTCATCTAAATAGCATATCAATAAAAATGCTACACAGGTGAATAAAGGTCCGATAGCTATAGAGCTCTCATTAGGGTTGCTTATATTTCTAAAAACGTATTCTCTGTCTATAACCAATATGTCGTCAAATTCTGATAGTAACTTTATAATTAATACTCCGCTAATTAGTTACTTATATAAAATACATTTTACCATATTTGGTAGCGATATAATTTATATTTTACAGCGATAGCTCCGCTTCGGAATTTAAATTACACACGGTAACAAATAAATACCTATAAATTCAAGAAAAGACTGGTTTTAAATATTCAACATTTACTTCTTTTTCGTTTAAAATAGTCACAAAAAGCCTAAAGAAGTAAAATATGGAAACGATATTAGCAAAAATTGTTGAAGCAAAAAGAAAATGGCTTTTTGCAAAAAAAAGATTATTTCCTCTAGAAATTTTTAAAAATGAAGTTGTCAAAACAGATAGGGATTTTTATAAAGCTTTGGAGTCTGAAAAAGCTGTATTTATATTAGAGTGCAAAAAAGGCTCACCTTCCAAAGGAATTATCCGTAAAAAGTTTAATCTTAATGAAATAGCTTCTGTATATAAAAATTATGCTAATGCTATCTCTGTACTTACAGATGAAGAATTTTTTATGGGAAGTTTTGCAAACTTAGAAATAGTTAGAAACCAAGTACAACAACCTATTTTGTGTAAAGATTTTATTATAGATGAATACCAAATATATTTAGCTAGATATTATAAGGCAGATGCTATTTTATTAATGCTTTCTGTGCTTGGAGATCAAGAATATAAAAAATTAGCAAAAGTTGCTAATAGATTAAATATGGGTATCTTAACAGAAGTAAGTAATGAAGAGGAACTGCAAAGAGCTATAAATCTAAAAGCAAAAGTTATAGGTATAAATAATCGTAACCTTAGAGATTTATCTATAAATTTAAACACAACAAAAATACTAGCCCCTAAAATACCAAAAGGAGCAATTATAATTTCTGAGTCAGGTATTTATAAAAACAAAGAGGTTAGAGATTTAAGAAATTATGCTGACGGTTTTCTTATCGGCAGCTCTCTTATGGGGGAACGTAACCTAGAACTTGCTGTAAGAAAGATTATCTATGGATTTAATAAAATTTGTGGTTTAACATCTGTAGAGAATGCTCAAAAAGCATATGATGCAGGAGCTGTTTATGGAGGGTTAATTTTTGTAAAAGAATCTTCTCGTTTTATAAATTATGACATCGCTAAACAGATATCTAAAAAAGTTAGATTAAATTATGTAGGTGTGTTTTCTGATGCTGATATTAATGAAGTTGTAGATTTTGCTTATGGTTTAAAGTTAAACGCAGTCCAACTTCATGGCAACGAAAACCAGCAATACATAGATAATTTAAAAGCTAAATTGCATAAAAATTGTCAGATCTGGAAAGCGTACGGTGTCGGTACAGAAATTCCGAAGTTTTTAGATAATGTTGATTACCATCTTTTAGATAGCCAAGTAAATGGTAAAAAAGGTGGCACAGGCAAAACTTTTGATTGGAATCTTATAAAGGATAGAAAAAGTATAATTTTATCTGGTGGTCTAAATTCTACAAATATAGCTAAAGCAATAGAGCTCAAATGTTCTGGATATGATATAAACTCAGGAGTAGAATCTAAAACTGGTGAAAAAGATGAGAAAAAATTACAAGAAGTTTTTGAAGTAATTAGAAATTATTAAAATCCTCCTTTGACTTACCATGTACGATATTTTTTTAAGCCTAGAGATTTATAACTTCGTTGATTATAATCTCCTTAGAACGTCAAAAGGAGATAAAATATGTCTACTCAAAGTTTACTTATTAAAAATGCTACCGTTGTAAATGAAGGAAAAATTTTTAAATCTGACATTTTCATCGAAAATGGCAAAATAACGCAGATTAATAGTGATATAAATAAAAACGCTGATAAGGTTATAGACGCTACAGGCCTTCATTTATTACCCGGAATGATTGATGATCAGGTACACTTTAGAGAGCCTGGTTTAATGTATAAAGCAGATATAGAATCTGAGTCACGAGCAGCTGTAATGGGAGGTATTACCTCTTATATGGAGATGCCAAACGTTAATCCAGCCACCACAGTTGTAGAGAGATTAGCTGAGAAAAAAGAACGAGCATCTCAACGTTCACATGCAAATTACGCTTTTTATTTAGGAGCTACGAATAACAATGTCGATGAGCTTAAGCGCTTAAAACCAAATGATGCCTGTGGAATCAAAATTTTTATGGGCGCTTCCACTGGTGATATGTTAGTAGATAACCAACAAACATTAGAAGGATTTTTTGCTAATAGTCCTTTACTAATAGTGACTCACTGTGAAGATACACCTATGATTAAAGCAAATGAAGATAAAGCCCGTGAAAAATATGGTGAAAACGTACCATTTGACTTGCATCCTGATATTCGTTCACGTGAAGCTTGCTTTAAATCGTCACAATTAGCGGTGTCTTTAGCTAAAAAATATAACTCTCGTTTGCATGTTTTACATTTAACTACAGCTGAGGAAATGATTCATTTCAATAATGAGTTACCACTAGAACAAAAGCGAATTACAGCTGAAGTTTGTGCTCATCATTTATTTTTCTCACGTAAAGATTACGCTGAAAAAGGAGCTTTAATTAAATGTAATCCAGCTATAAAAGAAGAAACTGACCGTTTAGCTCTTCTAGAAGCAGTTAAAAATGACGTGATAGACGTGATAGCTACAGATCATGCTCCGCACACTTGGGAAGAAAAGCAAGGGACATATTTTAAAGCACCAGCTGGTTTACCATTAGTTGAGCAAGCACTTATTTCGGTTTTAGAGCATTATCACAAAGGTTTCTTAACACTTGAACAAGTGGTACAAAAAACGGCTCACGCTCCTGCTATAGTGTATAAAGTTAAAGATCGTGGTTTTATTAGAGAAGGTTATATGGCTGATTTAGTGTTAGTTGATTTGAATAATCCGCATACAGTAACTGATGAATGTTGTCATTATAAATGTGGTTGGACACCTTTTGCAGGTTATACATTTAAGTCAAGAATCCATTCAACTATCGTAAATGGCATATTAAAATACCATCAAGGAAAAATAGTAAGTGATAAGAAAGGTCTAGCTTTAGAGTTTGATCATGCATTTTAACTACGACTGTATAAAGATAATGGTTATTTATAGCTAATCCCAAAAAGCGGTATCCAAAGGAAAGGTAAAACTCAGTAACTTAGTTTTGGTGACAACTTTGGTGATTTGAGTGACTGCAAAATATAGTCATATTAATTATATCTATGTGTGTTTATAGATATTTAATAAATTTTTTATAAAAACCCATTTAGTTATATTCAACAAGGTTTGCTATACTAATACAAAATACTAGTTTAGTAACTAACTTTAAGAAGAATTATATGAAAATAATGTTTTCAGCTGATGGTATTTCTAAATTTGATTTAGAAAAGACAGCCATTATTTCAAAGTATGTTGACTGTATAAAAATAGGTCATATTTTATGTTCTACTCTTTCTTTTAAAGAAATTCATGAACTTGTAGGCGATAAAGATATATTTTTAGATTTTAAGCTACACGATATTCCAAATACTGTTAAAACAGCCATTGAAAATTATTCAAAAGCTATTCCAAACTTTAAATATTTTACTTTTCATGGTACAGCTAGTGATGAGATGGTAAAAGCAGCTCTTAGTGCAGATACACAGGCTACTCCTTTAGCAGTGATTACACTAAGTAGTGATGCTAATTTTGATAAACAAGATAGTTTAGCTAAGTTTGAAAGATGCGTGAATTTAGGTGTGGAAAACTTTATATGTCATCCACATTTAGTTACAGATGTAAAAGCAAAATTTGGTAATAAAATTAAGTTATATGTACCAGGTGTTAGACTTGAGTCAGACTCTAAAGATGATCATTTTAATGCTTTAACTCCGCAAAAAGCTAAAGAGTTGGGTGTAGATTATATAATCGTTGGTAGACCATTACTAAAAGCTGATAATATCGTGGCTAAATTACAAGAGTTTATATAAAAATTATGCAAAACAAAACTTTAAAGAAGATAATAATCTCTCCACCCTTTGGGAAGTATATTAAATTTAAAGAAACCTCTAATGTATATGGATCTTTTACAGTAAATAGACGTTGGGGCCTTATAAAACAAGCTATAAAGACTATTCGCAAAATAGAAAAAAATGCTTGGCGTAATAAAATTGGTTTACGTAATCCTGGTTTAGCAAATACAAATCCACCCAAAAGATCGCAAGATATTATTTCATTAGCTGCATTAGAAATAGCAGACTGGCATAGTTTTGCAGCAACTTTAAAAACACAAAAGTTTGCTAATCATAAAAACATAGAAATTAATATTGGTTGTCCTAATGCTAGTATTGTTGATTTTCCTGCTGAGCTTGCCTATCTATTTGAGGGTAGAAATATATCTATCAAAATGCCACCAACTATAAATATTAATGCTAAGATAAAAGAGTATGTAGCTGTTGGAATAACAACGTTTCATCTTTGTAATACAATCCCTACAGAGAAAGGTGGTATATCAGGCTACCCTTTGCAGAAATATACCCTACCAGCTATAAAAGCAGCTAGAGAAGAGTTTGGCGATAATATAACCATAATTGGCGGCGGCGGGATATACACTCTAGAAGATGCCCAAAAATACCTAGATGCTGGGGCTGATCATTTATCTCTAAGTACTGTTTTATTTAATCCTGTTAAAGCAAGGAAACTTGTAAAAAGGTTATTGTGTATCTAATAACTAAGGAGACTATTTTGTATTCGACATAAGCTTACCTGCTGCATTCTGCTCGGCTACTAAATTAGTTTTAAATAAGTTTTTGTAATAAATAAAGTTGTATATAAGTAATATATTATTAAAAAATTTTTTCATTACTTTAAAATAAAAATAATACACCGTAAAATAGTCTCCTTAGTAGTTTAGTTATTGCGTAAAAAAGTATATGGATTTAAAAGACAACTTTAACCTTGGTGATTTAATTTATGGCATGGCCGGTATAAGAATAGGTGTATTGAAGCATCTATCTAGAACAGAAAGTCAATATATAAAAACATACCCCCATCTATCTGATCAATATAATGCACTAATAGGTATAGGAGGTAAGAAAACTGCGTTAACATTTCACAACTTATTTCTACAAATATATAACTTTTTTGGCAGAGAGAAAAACAAATTTAAATTAGCCAATTTTGAGAATTTCCTCGATTTTGATAAAAATATGGATGATCCATTGATTAAAACATACCTTTCGAGAAGACCCGATGAAATGTATTCTTATAAGGAATATGCTACTGATTGGGCCAAAGCTATTGGTAAATATCCACAGAAATTTAACGAGAGTGCGCTCAATCTAAGCGCTGATATTTATCACTTAATTATAAGTTTCCTTTGCAGACAAAATATATCACGCTTTATAAAGAAAAACAGGAAAATACATTTTATTTTAGAGGGTATAAATCTAAAACCATATACCACCAATGTGCCTCTTACTTTTAGCCATATAGACCTGAATGAGAATATGCTTAAAAACCAATATTATATAGATAAGATTAAGAAATTAATTGGTGATATATCTATACAAATACCTAGTACCACACTTGATGAACTAATAGAATGTTACCGTCTTTACAACCTAGATTATACATATAGAAAGAACATTAAATTCTATAAGGTAAAACGCTACAAACATCACGTAGTAGGATGTGTAGAGTCGCTTCCTCCATGGATATCTAATAAAGATCAATGGCATACATTGTTGTTAGAGCTTCATAACTCTGAAATTAGAAATAGAAATATATTAATAGAGGCTACTATAGTTTGCTTTAATAACTATATAAAAAAGCAAATAGGGTCAAAAGAAGAAGATGCATATGTTAGAAAGTTTGTTACTGACATGGTTGCCATATATATAACCTCAGGCAGTCTTTTAAGTGCACATAAATGTATTTATCAGCTAATATGTGATTATGACAAGTACACTCCTAAAAAATGTTTTTTTGCTGAAATGTTATTTGAGTATTTATGGAGATATAAAGAAAATTTTTTATATTTATTTAGAGGTGTCGCTAACTTTAGTATACGAAAACCTGGTTCCCCAATATGTCAAAATATGTATAATATTTTTACTAATATAAGGTATCTAAAAAAACGTGATTTTAGATTTAGTATAAAAGAAAAACCAAAAGATGATTTTTACATGGGTCTTCGTTCAAAACGATACCTTGAAAATAATTTAATAGATAATAATTATAGTAATTTAGGATACTACTCGGATAGTAATGGTTTTATTTAGAGCCTTTCCACTTAACTGTGTAAATTCACTTACATGAATCTCTGAATTCTATGCTCAAACTCGATAGCGAAATAAGGCATAGCCTCATTCCAATATTTAACAGGCATAGACCATTTTTTAGTCAAATAATCTATAGCCAAGTACAAAGATTTGAAAACAGAGTCATCTTTAGGAAATAGCTTTTTATTCTTAATGACTTTCCTAAACTGGCTATTAAGCGATTCAATCGCATTAGTAGTGTAAATAACTTTACGAATTTTTGGAGGATATTGCAAGAATACAGTTAAATTATCCCAATTATTTATCCATGACTTTGAAATTAAAGGATATTTAGTATCATATTTATTTGCAAAGTTATCAAGCTCAGATTGAGCTATTGCAATGGTATCAGCATCATATATTTTCTTTAACTCTCTAGCTACCTCTTTCTTGTCTTTATATGGCACATACTTAAGACTATTACGAATTTGATGAACGATACAAAGCTGATGCTTTGTCTCAGGGTATATAGCTTGTATAGCATCAGACATGCCTTTTAAATTATCAGTACATGCTATAAATATATCCTGTAAGCCTCTATTCTTTAATTCAGTAAAAACACTAAGCCAATATTTAGCACCTTCATTTTGACTGATCCAAAGACCTAATACATCCTTATGACCAGTTAACGATATGCCAAGAGCCACATACACAGCTTTATTAATAATATGCTTGTCTTCTCTAACTTTAACGACTATACAGTCAAAAAACACTATTGGATAAACTGACTCTAAAGGTCTATTTTGCCATGCTTTAACATCATCAATAATAGCTTCTGTAACATCACTTATAAAGCTTGTACTTATCTTTGTATCATATAACTCAAATAACTGTTGTTGGATATCTGTAGTACTCATACCTTTAGCATACAAAGATATAATTTTTTGGTCTAAGCCGTTTATCTTGGTGACTCTTTTGGGAACTATTTGAGGTTCAAAGTCACTATCTCTATCTCGTGGAACTGATATTTCCAAATTACCTGTGTCTGTAGCTAATGTCTTGTTACTATAGCCATTCCTAGCATTTGATGAATTAGTCCTTTGGTGTTTTGAATAACCAAGATGACTATTCATTTCTGCATCTAGTGCTTTTTCTAATAATCGTTTTGTTAGTTGCTTTAGCAAACCATCTTTCTCAAACATTTGATTAATATCAACACCTGAATCTATTATTTGATCTGCAATAGCTGTGTAAATATCTTCTGACTTCTTATTCTTAGACATTGTTTCTATCCTTAATATTTCGCTAGAAATAATCTAGCAGGTTAATTAAGAATTTACACATTTATTTGGAAAGTCCCTTTATTTACGCTAAGCCAAATTAATTTTTTATAACTTTTGTTAAAAATTTAAGAATATTGTATTTGCAACTATTTTTTTCAAACGAATTAATCAAGATTTATAGATGTTCCTTTAATACTAACACCACTAGAAGAAAGCTCCACCGAACTTTCTCCACATTTTATGATCACTGTACTAGAATTTATTTCTATACTATTACTACCACATTTTAGAATAATTTTATCTTTACATTCAATAGTTGTCTCTTTAGCTGTTAATTTAGCTGACTCATCTTTCTGACTTAGTGTCAAAATGGTTTTTTGGTTTGCATTTATAGTTATATCGTCAGAAGTTATTTCAAAAAAATTATTATTATCTGCCATAATATTATTACTCGCTTTCTTTGCAGCTTATATACCCATTATTATCTACTGTACAACTCCATGAGTTTCCAGCAGGGTCAGGTATATAATATCTCCAGGTGTTATAATCTTTGCCTATATTCATAACAAAATATATAGCTCCAGGCTCATCCTTAGATTTAAACGATAATGTGTCAGTTAGATTCTGAGGGTGAATTAGCTTTGTTTGGTGTTCGCTATCTAGGATTTGTTTGCTAAGAGAGTCATATGTTGTCTGAGTCATCTTTTCCATAGAACTAGGTTGCTCATAAACTACTAGATAATTGTTACCTTCGTTTGCCTGAGCAGAAGATTTTAGATTAAGATAAAATTTATCTTTTGCTGTAGTCGTTATGCAACCTGATAATAAAAGGGAGGTGGTTATACTAAAGAGGAGTTTTTTCATTATATGCTCTCCGCGGTATTTATTTTATTAAACTCACTAAACATATTGTCAAATTGAATTTTAAATTTAGTAGCTATATTATTTTGATTCCAAGTATATGTGTTACCGTCTTTATTTGCTGCATCAAGAAGCTTTAAAAAAGACCAGTAGCTTGAATGTATTTCTATAGAGTTAATTTGATCATAGTTATCTATATACCCCACAGAGCTGGGTTGCTGCTCAAACCATTTATATTTTAGCGTTATAGGCTTTTGTTGGGTACTAATTCCTATAACTTTTTCATTACCAGTACTTAAAATAGTCATTTTAACAAAAGTATTATTTGCCAAGTAGGCATTTGGAGCTGGCATTATATGTAATGTAATGTCTAAAGGTTTTGGCTTTCCAGATTTATCCCATAAAGAGTTTGTAAGTTTTTGGACACTATTAAGAATACTAACCATATTTTGAGTATTAGAGCCAAATAGACCTGGAATTTTAGCTATCCATTGCTCATTTTTGTATTCAAATATTCCGTACATATCTTTTTTGACAGTTTTCCAAAATTTCCCTTTTGGACCAAAGGTTTCAGTAAGCTCTTTTGGAGAAATAGCTGTGTCAGATTTATCTATGAAAGGATAATATTTTTTTTGTTTATCAATCATTGGTAATATATCTTTTTCCCAAAGATTATACTTACACGTGGTAAGATAAGGTCTCCCAAATTGCATGATACTTTGTAATGGTGCTGTGAAAATAATAGAATTTTCTTCACTGATATTATTCTTCTTCAGCAAAGAATTTACTTTATATAAATAAGAACCTTTTGGCTGTGTAAATAAATCAAGAGTTACCTTGTTTATAGCATCACTTTTGTCATCAGAGTCATGAATTTTATCGACTATACTTCTTATTATTTGATTATATTGTTCCATATCATTAGGGTTAGAAATCATTTTATTAACGTTTTGGAAGTATGAATTAATTAGTTCTAATTGAGGTATTTTTTCTAGGTTTTTTTTATCAAAAGTCGTATTCTCTATTAGAGTTTTTAACATATTATTAAACTGGGAACTAGTTGATGAAATAAGCAGTAAAGAAGAAACTATATCATTAGGATTTATACTATTTTTGTATGAAGTTATAAGTTTAATATATGATTTTTTATAATTGTCTATATATGTTTGTAAAGCATTATTATAATAGTTATTAATAGCAGAACTATTAATATCATATTTTTTTAGTAAATTAATAACCTCTTTATAGGAAGTTATCTCTGGGAATATTATTTCTTTTAGTCCCGCCTTGGTATATATAGTTGAGATATTGCCATAATAACTGCCTTTGTCAGCTATATTAATTGTAGATTGCTTAACAGTATTTTTATCTATAAGTTTAGCTCTTGATAATACAAGATTGTTCGTTATATCGTTATAAGTTGCCTGCATAATTACTTTATGCCATATTGGCTTTGCCATTTTTGTATCATTAGGTAAATTCTTTTCTAACTTTTTGTCTATTTTTTTTAACAAGTCAATAGCTGCCTGGAGATTGTCTACTTGGGTTTCACTCATAGAAGGAATTAGCTCTTTTATATCTTTAAGCTCATCTGAAGACTTTGTAGTATCTTTGATCTTATCGTAAAGTTTTTCAAGAAATACTCTGTTATATTCTGATAGAGATTTTTTCATTGTAGGAAAAACCTTCTCCATGAATATGATTATAGCTTGTTGTTTTGCTACAGGTAAGCCTAGTTCGTCTAGAAATATATGTAAAGTTTTTAGATTAATAGTAGTATTCTCTAACACATATGATTTAACCATTTCGTACAGGTTGGAATTAACAAGTAAGTTTTTATAAGTCAAATCTAAATTATTAAGATCTTTATTAGTCATATTAATATTTACTTTTGGTACTGGAGCGCTGATATACGTTGTAATAACATCTTCAGGTATATTTGTTGCTAAACTCCATAACTTCATATTTGACTTTACAAAACGTTGTAAATCAGTATTTTGAGGTGCGTATAAGGTTAAAAAGATAAAAATTCTATTTATTGTATCATCTGAGGAGAAAGTATTTTCTAATAAGCCTAAAAGTTGATGTTGAATCTTTATACCTTCATTAATATAAATCCCATGCTTTAACATTTTATCTGGGTACAGAACACTTTTTATTAGTTTACTTTTTACCTCTGATATATAGTTTTTACTTAAATTGACCACTTGCTTAGCTTCTTTAGGTTTAATTGAAATAGCAAAAAGCTCTTGTTTATATCTACTAATAATATTTTTGTAAATGAAAATATTAGCTACAAACATTACACCTAGTATAATTAATGTAGCTACCATACATATCCATATTATTTTCTTGAGCATTTTTTCATTATATGGCTGAGAGCCAAAAGACCTCTGAAACAGGTTCTGGTTAATGCTAGCTGTAGTATTGTTAAGATATAAAGAAATACTCTGAATAGCTTTTGGCGTATCTATATAATCTAATTTTTCTAAAAAATATTTAAAACAATTATAGATATCGTTGATGAAATAACTAAAACGCAAAAATCCCTGAGGATGTTTTTTAAGTAACATATTATTTGCTAGGGCGTTTAATTTCTTAAGATAATGTTCAAATTCTTCTTTTATGTTTTGTGGGCTTAAAGTAGATGATAATAGAGGGATATCATGTTTTGCAACATAATCAATAAAAGTACTATAGTTAGGGTGCTTTTCAATATCAGCAACAGACAAAATAAAATTAGGAAGCTTTTTGTAAGTTTTTGCTAGTTGTATTATTACTGATCTTAGATTCTTTATTTCTTCTAAAATAAGTGTTTCGTTCTTAATATTTATATGCTCAAATGAGTAAACAATAGTTGGGATTTTCCCACACATCGAACTAACCTTATGACAAAATGTTCCTAATTCTTTGTATATATGATCTTCATTAAATCTATGTAATTCAAGGATATAAGATTGGTCTGATAGATAATGATTGTAGCTAGTGCTTTCAACCTTATACAGCTCTACCCCTAGAGTTTTATTTGTCTCATTTTCGACAACTTTTGAGTTAGATGGATTTATATGGATAAAAAAATTAGCATTAGTTTTAAAAGATTTTTTCGTTTTTCTGTCTGCTTGTGATAATAACTGTCTAAAAGACTTGTTTAGCCTTAGAGAATTTCCTAACCTAAATTTTGGAAGAAACTTTCGTAAATACTTTCTTAAATTTTTAATATTAAAAACTAGTAATATAATAACAGCAACAATAAAAATTAATACAAAAGCTAATAATATTAAGATATATAAGTTCATATGTATTTACTCCAAAATCTTATTTTTTGCAATCTACACTTATTTTGAACGACTTATTATTCATCTCTAGGTTTGATGGAGTACCGTTATCTGTAGGGCAGTGACTTATTTTAAATGAGCTTGTTTTATCTCCAGGTACATAAGTATTTTGAACCATCGTGAGTTGTTCTTTACGATTCTCAAATATTATTCCTTGGTTTTGTTCTTTATCACCTGCTGTAAACATATCTTCTGGAGCAATATAGTTCTTTATTTTCGTCACGTTTGCATGTTCGTGAAATAGCTTAATCTCTACTTCCGTTCCAGATTTTAAGTAAAGCAATACGTTTGAATATGAGAATAAGATCATATCAGCAGGTACAAAGCGCTTATTTTCCGGTGTTAATTTTGTCCATAGTTGAGGAGCTACCTTTACTTGATATCTAGGTCTACTAGCTGCGTTAGGATCCAGGGTAGCTATCTTATCAGAACAACTATAGCTTTCATTTGCAGCCATACTTTTACTTGAATCAGCTGTGTAATTAAAAAGTTCACTGGTATAGGTTGCTTTTTCATCGTCTGATTTTGTAGCAAAAATATGTCCACTAATTTTTAGTGCTTTAGAAGCTGGGTAACTTTTATTTTTAGGCCATAACTCCTTATTATATAAGTATAGTTTTGAATGACAGTTAAACATTAAAGGAAGTTTATTGTTTTTTAAAAGCTTATCTTCAAATTCAAAACTAATTTTGTCTTCTAATATTTTGCCTTCCTGCCTATCTTCATAGGCAAGAGGATGCCTTTTATTATTTTTTGCATAAAGTGGTGTCTTTTCAAAATTCAAATCAATCTTATGTAAAACCATATTTTTATCAGTTTTACCTAAAATAAGGGACCATTCCTCTGAGGTTAAGCTAATAGTGTTTTGTAATGGAAAGATTGAGTATGAACATGGAAGCGAGCTAGAATTTATTTCTAAACCAGTATTTTTTGCTGCAAATTTATTTTTTAGTCTAGCTTGGCAATTATCTACTTTTAGTTTAAATAAGTTGTTAACATCATGCTGTGTTGTATAATCTTGCTTAAATGAATCTATTTTCTTAGGTATATCGTCTAACTCTGTGACTTTTAATTGTTGCTTAGCAGCAGAGTTTGGATTTACATTTATTAGAGTCTTTTCTGGTAAGTAAGGCTTATTGTATATATACCTAATACTTTGTATACGCTGTTTATCTTCTTTTAGAATACTTTTAACAGGTTTAGCTTTTGACAATATACTCGAGTAATCAGAAGTTATTGTATATGTGGCACTAATATAATCGTATAATAACAATAAATTGTATTGTTTTAAAATATAACTAACGTATCCAAGAAACCCGTCCTCACAACTACCATCTTCACAATTCATGCAGATAAAAGGTAACTTTTGCTTGAGAGTTGTTTCACTACTTTTATCAAAAATTAATTTAACTAATTTTTCAAAAGGCCTGTTTTGCTCTATAAAAATATCGTTATATGATTGACCACTATATATGCAAACAGGGTTTAACTGCTTCCAAAAGAAACTCATTGCGTCACAAAAACTTATTTTGTATAAAGCATCACATTTAACTAAAGGAGAATTTATTTTTCCACTTACTAAGCCAAATTCTGGAGATCTTATTAGCGTTTCTTTCGTTTCATGGTTACCTGAATAGGCGGTAAACTTTATTT
This sequence comes from Allofrancisella frigidaquae, assembly GCF_012222825.1. Taxonomy (NCBI): domain Bacteria; kingdom Pseudomonadati; phylum Pseudomonadota; class Gammaproteobacteria; order Thiotrichales; family Francisellaceae; genus Allofrancisella; species Allofrancisella frigidaquae. Next base: position 1,583,201 of record NZ_CP038017.1, read on the forward strand.
CTTGATTGCCTAAATCACCATTTTTTTCAATAAATTCTTTTTGATCACTCTCTAAGAAAAACTCTTGTTTAATCAAGATTTCTAGTTGAAAAGGAAGTCCATTTGCAAGTATATCCATAAGCTTATTATCATACTCAGTTTGGTATGGATATACAAAATCTATATGGCCACAAAATCCTTTAGTTTCTAAAGAAAGTTTAAGGTCTTGAATATAGAATGAGTTAACTTCTATACTCTTATCTGCCTGTAAAGAAAGCTTTTCATCAAGAGGTATTATTTTTAATTTTATTGATTGCCAAGCTAACGATAAATATGTATTTGGAAGCAATTTTTCTATAAGAGATTTATGCCATTTTTTATTTAGATCAATATTATTCAGAAGCTTCTCATCTATAGGTAACATCTTCTCTAGGATGCCATCTCGTTTAAATAGATCATTAAATTTTTCTGTGTATACTAAGTCTATAAGTTTATCTTGAGAAACTTCTTTAATTAAATTTAGCAGTATCAAATCATTTATGTTTTCTTCATCCATGTTCTTACGCTTAGTTTTTTATCCCTCCTGGTTCTTATAAATTATACATATGAAAAGTAAAGTTTCGTGAGATTCTACACCAAAAATTTATGAAGATTAAAAACAATCTAAAATTTACCATCTTTTTATCCTAAAAAATTAATGCATAGAAGGAGTTTTTTTGTTTAATATTAGTTTTTTGTTTAAAACAAAGTGCTGTAAAAAAAGTTATAAAAAAAATTTTACTTGTTAGAATCAATTTTGAGATAAAAGCAAAAACCCTATTTTTGTAAGATAGAGTTAAAGACAAAGAAATAGGAGAGATGCAAATGGCTGTAAATGATGAAATTCCTAAGTCACGACTAATGCTTCGCTATAAAACAGAGGTCGACGGGGAACTAAAAGACAAAGAGTTGCCATTTAGACTTTTGGTAGTGGGGGATCTTTCCCAAGGTTTATCAAAAGATAGAAAGCAAGACTTTGAAGAAAGAAAAATCCGTCACATGGACGGAACAATAGACTCTATGATGAAGGATATGGATATGGAGCTTAACATTTCAGTTCCAAATCGTATAACTCCAACTAAATCTTCAAATTTAGATGTCAAGTTAAAAATTGATTCCATGAAATCTTTTCAACCAGGAGTAATAGCTGAAAGCGTTCCTCAGCTTAAGTCTTTAATTCGACTAAGAGAAATGGTTCAAGAATTTGAGTCAACGGTTGATAACAATAAAGGTTTTCGCAATTTGGTAAAAGAAATCTTAAGAGATGAATCCACTTTGGAAAAAATAAAACAAGAGCTCCCTGCGTTAGAGACTTTCAAAATGGTTACTGAAGAAGTTTTTTTAGTCGAAAAGGAGGAGAAGTAATGTCTGAAGTTACACCAATAGAAGTAAAGGATGAGATTAACTTATCAAAGCTATTCTCTAGCTTGAATTTAAAAACAACAGAAAACATCTTGCGAAAAGTTGAATATGAATACGTTACAGACGCAAATAACCAGATAGATATAACATCTGATGATGTTTTAAGACTAGCTGCTGGATTATCGGCTATTTTTGCAAATGCAAAAAATGAAGATATGAACCTTTATAATAAACATTTAACACGTAACGTTATAAACCGCATTGACAGTATAATCGAAGAGCAAGTAAATGATATTATTCACAATGAAAAGTTTAAAGCTTTAGAGAAACAATGGTTATCTATTAATGAAATTTACCTAGATAAACCAAATGATGCTCCTATTAAACTTTCAGTTCTAGATGTTTCAAAAGAAGAGTTATTAGATGATTTTGAGACCAATGCTGTTGATATTTCATCCAGCGATATGTTTAAAAAACTATACGTAAGCGAATATGACCAGTATGGTGGGGAGCCTTACGGCACAATGATTGGCTTGTATGAATTTCAAAATACACAAGATGATATAAACTGGCTGTCTTTGATGGGTAAAATAGCTACAGCTTCACACGCTCCCTTTATTGCAGCAGTTAGTCCTAAGTTTTTCGGGTGTGAAACAGCTGAAGATTTAGCAGATATCAAAAATCTAGGTGCTCTTATGGAACATCCAAAATACGGTAAGTGGAATAATTTTCGTAAAACAGAACAAGCTGCATACATCGGTTTAACAGTACCACAATTTTTGTTAAGAGCTCCGTATGATCCAGATAATAATCCGACCATTGGCAAGTATATTAAGAACTTTAAAGAAAAAATAACTAGTCCTCTTTCAAATGAAGAGTATACATGGGGTAATTCATCAGTACTATTTGCTAAAAACTTAATGAGAGCATTTAAAATTACTGGTTGGTGTCAAAGTATTAGAGGTCCTCGTGCTGGAGGTACTGTAGAAGGACTTCCTGCTCATACCTTTAACATAAGAGGTTATGAAGAGCTAAAAGTCCCTACAGAATTTGTTATACCAGATTACAGGGAGTTAGAATTTGCTAATGCAGGATTTATGCCTTTTGTATATAAAAAAGGGACTTCTGAAGGCTGCTTCTTTAGTGTTAATTCATTAAAGATGGTTCAAGAATATAAAGATCCAAAAGACTCTGAGAACTCGCAGTTAATAGCGAATATTTCTTACACATATTCAGTTACTCGATTAGCTCATTATATAAAGATGATAATGCGTGATCGTATTGGATCATCCGCTACAAAAGAGACTATTACAAACACTCTTTCTAGTTGGATTAATAGCTATGTTACCACGGTTCCAAACCCTACTGATCTGACAAAAAGTTATTTTCCTTTCAAAGCTGCAGAAATATCTGTGGAGCCAATAGAAGGAAAAATCGGTTGGTACAGATCAAATATTACCATACTTCCACATGTTCAATTTGAAGGTATGGATGTTGAGTTAAGTATTGATGCAAGACTTAACTCATAAGTAGTTGGCATTTAAATAAATAAGGAGAGTAGAGATGTCAGATTTTATAGCTATCGATGGTCAAAAAATGGTTTTAACTCCAAACTCGCACCCTAGTGCAAATTTAACTAGTCCGTCACCAACCCATGACGCTGTCTTTTTGGAGCTTAAATTTAGTGCAGAAGCAGGACCAGCAGACCTAAAAACAAAAATACCTTATTATGATGTTGGTACAACGTCTCCAGGAAGTGCTGCTGTAAATTTTAAGTTAGAGCATGGCGATTTTGATGCTGTCAACCAAACTATAGTCTTACACTTACGAACAACAAAAACTATAGTTTCTGAATTAAACAAGGCTATTACAAAACTATTGTCTTCTGGAGCAAAAGCACAGCTAAGTGTAGAGATAGCATCTGCTAATGATAAGCAAACTGTAGATCAAGCTAACAAAGGTACTATTGTTAAATATTTTGATCCACAGGGAGCAAAATTTACACTGTGTGAAGAAAAGACCCGCCAGTTTCAGCATCTGCTAGCTCATGAGTGTGGTGATTTATATAGCCGTTCAGCTACAAATAATGAAACTGAGTTAACAGGAACTATTATCATTTCCGGTAAATGGGAAAAAGGTACACCCATTTCTACATGGACTAGTGATAGTAGTCAAAAAATAGTTGTAGGCGTAGATAGTGGTAAATAATAAGTAGATATAAACATGAGTAAGGCAAGTGAAGAGTTAAAAAAACTATTTGATACTAATCAGGATTGGCGAGTTTGTAAACGCTCTAATCTTGAGTTACTAAATGAGTGTACAGAACTTTTAAATAACCGAAGCTTTCAAGAAACGATGTGTTTAATTACTAAGTATATTCAAGAAAATAATGTATTAGATATACAATTATTTTGCCTTTACTTGCAAGCTTACTTTAATATAAACCACTCAGCTGGAAATTTTGTCTCAGTATTAGAAATTTTAGCTGGAGTATTAAGTGGTTATCATCTTATTACTCCTACAAATAAAAAAGATACAATAGTGTTACGTAGCGTCATAACTTTAATTAATGAAGCTAATGATGCTATTAACTACTATTATCCTGATTTTTTGGATAATCAGTTACAGCAAGTTACAGAATTTTTAGAGCAAGTTAAAGATCTTTTGGCATGTAATATCCAAGAAGTTGGATTAATTAACTTTAATAGAGCAAAAAACCAAATACTAGCTACTATTTCTAAATACGTTTTTAAAGAAGTTGTTAATAGTAATCAAGAAAAAGCTGATATTGAGAAAGTAGATACCTCTTTGGCTCAGACAAACAAAGAAAATATATATAGTTTCTATTGGTCTAACCTTTTGCTAAAAATAGCTAGATTTAACAATTTAGCTAACCCTTTGGATACTGTATCAGATAGGTTTGAGCTAGCTTTACTCTTTGATTCGATTCAGACTGAAATACAAGAATTTAATCCAATTAAATATTTTCCCAAGGAATTCCAGGTTTTTTTAAATTCGGTTACACCAGAAACTTACTCTCAAATTCAACAAATTATAGAGAATAGTAAAGGCTCTGCTTTATGGGATTTTATGCTGCAAAAAACTCACGCTGATATTGAGTTAAATATTAAAAATAAAAAAATAAATACTGGATTTGATATAGACGATATTTTGCAAGCTTCTAACTATAAAAATAATATTAAAAATATGCTTGATGAAAAAATTGATGATTATCAGACACCACCAAATAATGATGAAGCTTTTGGTCCAGATTTTGATATTTTGGATTTATAAAGAGGAGCAGAAATGATTATTACATTTACTAACAGTAGAGTGGAAGTAAGAGTATGCAACAAATAAATTGGCACTTAGGACAAGCAGTTTTGCCTGAGCATTTTACGCTATCTCAGCATTTATCAAACAAGCGCAATATTCACCTTTGCCAAGTTAACTCTACTGTAGATTTTTATGGTCTAGCAGAGCTCAAAATAGATGAATATTTATTTGATAAAAACATCCTTAGGGTAGAATCCTTACTATACATAACACTTACTTGCGAATGCATCCATTACCAAAGTTCCACTTACCCTAAAGTCTTAGAATTAAATTTAAATACTATAGATTCAGATACCGCTGAGATTGTCGTACAAATTAATAAAAAACCTTTGACAAAAGACGTTGGTGATAATGATACAAAAGTTCAAACAAAATTTTCCAATATCTCACTAGCTGTAAATCCTGAGAAAACAGATGAGTTGTCTAGTTTCAAAGTACTAACCTTAAATAAACTAGAAGACGGCAACTGGACACTTAAAGAATTCCTTCCTCCTATCTTAACTACAAAAGTTTATAACTTTAAATTAGTGACTGATAAACTAAGTAATTTATTACAAATAATACACTCCTATATTTTAAACGAAAAATCAACTAACTCAGCTATATCATCTTTTAAATTAACGTTATTAAATAATATTTTGTACAGCCGTAACCAGCTGCAGTATTATATTTGGCAGTTATCATATAGTAAGTATTCTCCTATAATTATATTTCATGCTACTCAAAATATATATTTATATTTATTACAATACCAAGAAACTACAGAAGTAGATTCTACTTTGGTTTATAAGCACGAGAAACCTTTGGAAAGTTTTCAATATCTAATTGCAGCAATCCGTGAGAAAGTGTTACATACAAAAGCTATAGAGTATAAGGTTTTAAAACCTATAGAAAATTTACTATCTACAGGCATTATAGAGTTTGAAGTTTTAAATCGTAAAAAGCACTATTTAGTTGTGCGTAAACCAACACAAGATTATAGCTATTCACTTTCTACAATTAAGCTAACTTCTCCAAGCAGAATTAAGCATGTAAATAAATACGCAATGGTTGGTTTAAAGCTTTCTAAGTTGGACTTTAACCCTTTACCTGTATCAAGTGTCGATAAATACTGTGATATTTATGAAATTCTACCATCAAGAGAGTGGGATTACGTTCTTAGTGAACAGGTAATATCTTTGCTAAATAGTAAAGATGTAAATGAACTTAAATTCGTTTATTACTATGTATAGGGATAGTTAGATTATATATGAACAAAACAGATTTAAAGAAAATACCTCTAGATAAACTTAAGCAACTTGATCTTATGATACTGCTAAACATGTTGCACCGTATTGGTTTTAATACACAAGATATTACATTTGAAAGCCGTTTAAGTCTTAGCCAGACTAGCAGGCTTATAGAAGATATAGTTTTTGATCGGGACAAAATTAAGCTTATTGTAAATATGGGGATACTATCTGCAAATTCGGCTTTGCCTGATCACATATTGGATTTTTTTTCTATAAATAATGATTCTGTATCTTGTACTGTATTAAACGCTTTAGCAAGTAAACTTTTAAAACACCAAATAAATATGCTTCTGATAGAACAATCTGATGAGTTAAAACATTTATATTTAAATGGAGACGTTCTTTTTACAAGAAACGATAATTTTTTTTATTCATTATCTTCTTATAACAGCTTATTTGAAAGGGCTCTTGTACAGTATAAATTGAACGTTAGATCAAAGTGGCAGTTAAGTTTAGTTAATAAAGCTAGCTACTTAAGTCAAAAAACGAACCTCTCTAATATGCATCTTGGAAATAAATTACTGTCACCTAAATTACATTTTACTATAACTCTTCAATCTGACCGTTTATTTAACAAAAAAAAATGCAAAGAAGTTTCAAAATGTATAGAAAAGTTGGTTTTAAGTAAGCTTTTTGACATAAATAGATATGCTATTATGGTAACTGTTTGGCTTATAGTTCAACCTGTAAAAATAATTTTTATGCCCTTTTATCTATCTCAAGACACTAAGTTAATTAATCATAAAATAAAAATTTATGAAAGGTGTATGTATGGATACTGACTTAAAGAACATCCAGTCAAAAGAGCAGTTATATCAATATTTAGAATTAAATAAACATAATAAAAATGATATTCTAGGGACAGGCGACCTAAAAGTAATTATAGATGCGGTAGAGTATACGGTACAACGCTCTACACAAAGCATTCAAGAATTTATATTACAAAGAAGGTTTAACTTATTTTATAGCTATTATCCTTACTTTTTTCAACATGTACCCAATCATGCTATAGTAGAAGCTTCTACAAACCAAAATGATAAGTTTATAGATTTAGAGCTAGGTGAAGAATTCGTATTAAAGTTAGACGATAGCAATTTTAGGTTTCAGGCTGCTATACCTTTTGCTCTATTACCTTTTCAAGTAACAAATTGCTATATAGATAACAACATTATTAACATTGAAATTGACGCAATTAAACCTTTTAGGTTTGATAGAAACCGTTTTTTGCTAAGCGCTAATCCTTTGGTTATGAAAAACCATCAAATTTACCATCTTATAAATACTTTGAGAGAATATAAATCAGCAAAGATGACTTTATTTGTAAATGAGTTAGATAAACCCATACCTATTACTGTTTTTTTAAACTTTGATTTAAAGTTTAATCTGGAGATAACTCAAGAAATTATATTAAAGGCATTAACACAAGCCGTATTTAGTAACTTTTACATAGAGTTTGAGGATTTACCAGAAGATTATCTTTTTTATAAAATTTTGTTAGAAATAGAAATACCAAAATCTAATAATATATCGAAACCTTTAGCTTCCAATGTTATAAAAACTAATCTACTCCCTGTCTTTAACCTATTTGAAGATCACGCAATGAAAATTAACTGTGATTATACTCAAGAAAGCTATGGAGTAAAGAACTTAGATGGACCTAATGAATATGTTCCCACAAAATTATATAGCGTAGAATATAATAAACAAATTGCTTATCATAGCTATCTAAATCTTAGTAATGCAAAAAGCTATAATTTAATATTTGAGCCTTCAGGGCATATGAGAATAGCCTTCCTGGATCCTTCATTAGAGGAGCTTTCAGGTTCTAATGAAATTGTTATAAACGCTCAATGGACACAGATAATCTCCGCGGATGTTAAGAAAAAAAGTTATACTTTTATTCCTTTGAGTAGGAGTATTGGTAGCCTGAAATTCAATATAATTTATAGTTACGGCTTTAGAAGGAATCAACTCTTAGAAAGAGCAGAAAATATCTTAAAAGTATTAAATATTATTAACGCTACAGGTCTTGATATTGACACTTTTAAAACGCTAATTTCTCTTATAACAAATCATGATAAATATGCCGTAAAGTTTATTGAGAAAAACCTTATTAACATTGAGTCAAGTGGTGAATTTCGTTATGTAATATCTATAAAAACTGACTTATATAAACCTGAATTTGTTTTCTATGCGGATCTTGTACGTATGTTTCTTAAAACACACCTTTCTAAACGAATAGGTGTTAAGGTTAACTTTCAAATCAAAATAATATAAGGAGTATTTATGAATCAAGATATTATAGACGTTTTTGCTACTATAAATTTTTTCATAGAAAGTTATAACTTAGACACAAATATGCAAGATATTATAGCTTTTCGTGAGAAAGTAATTACTAAAACAACGCATATACACAATTTGATTCACCAAGAGCTTGGTGAGAGAATCAGTTTTTATATTGCATTTGCAATATACATTTACTGCGATGAGGTGATTAATAAACTAAACTTCGAAGCAGATAGTAATGTTACTAATTGGCACTTACTCCAAGAGGAGGTTTATCAGCGAAACGACGGGGGAGACTATTTTTTTGAAATAATAGAAATTGTCCTTGATAATCCCGTATTTCCTAAAGTTGTAGCTCAAGTTTTGTATTTAATATTAGCATTAGGGTTTAAAGGTTGTTATGTCGGCTTACAATCTGAAATAAACAAATATAAAAATAAGCTTTGTGCTATATTGCCAAATGAGGAAGTAGGTGACATTAGTTATCCAACACTTAATAATCTAGATAATAAATTTAGGAAAACTTATAAATTATGGATCTATAAAAGTATATTTTTAGCGGCTGTTTGTTTTCCTATTTTTTCTTACTTTGGCATATTGTTGATTAGGTAATAAAATTTAACATAGGAGGTAATAATGAGTAATTTTGTAGTAAGTAATGCTCTTTTAAAATGTTCTTTTGGCACTGTATCAACTCCTTTAACAGTATTACCTAAAGGACCTTTAGTAAAAGGTCAAGGTCAATTGGCAGCAACTATAAATGATCATATTCCTATGGTAAATATTAAGCCATTTGGAATGTGTAATAGCCCCTCAAATCCGGCTGGTATGGGCAAACCAATAGTACCTACTCCATGTCCATGCGTACCTATAATACCATCTCCATGGACACCATCAGCAACTAAAACAAAGGTTAACGGTCAACCAGCTCTGCTACAGAACGCGACTTGTATGTGTATTTGGGGAGGCCAAATAAGTATTAATACTCCTGGACAGATGATTATTGCGGCTAAGTAGGTGGCTCTGTTGTAAGCTGAAATTAGACGGATGGTAATAAAACAAAAATAAAGGGAGAACTAAAATGGCATATGATTTAGAGTTAGCAATAAACTTTAGTAAGTTTGTTAATGAAACAAATAGTTTAAATCCTGATTACCATTCTATTTTTAAATTTGTTGGAGATCGACTTAACGAGTACGATTTAGACCGTTTTAATAATAACTCAAGTGCTTGGATAGGACAAGTCCAATATGAAAGGCTTAAAGGTGCTGAACCTTACGAAATCTTTCTGCACTCCAGTTTTAATTTTCGAAAATATGAAAAACTTGTGCCAGTGTTTAACCTTACTTGTAATTTTGATAATGAACTCTTTCATAAATATGTGGAGTTGTTGAAAAAACATATTTTAAATAAATATATTAATCCAAATAAAAAGATAACAAAGATAAGAGTTTTTATTTCTGGTCATGGTGCTTATAATATGAAGTTTGGAACAGGAGACAAAAAATTAAACAACGGTTTTGTAAGCTATAGTGACGTTATAACTATTTTAGATAATATCCTTTTTTCCTCGTTGGATCTAAATATATTGGACGCAGACATACAACTTATATCATGCAAAGCTGCTATTGAAAATTATCATGAAAAGTTCTTTAATTTATTGAGCAAAAAATATAAAGATACTGGTTTTAAATTTAGTGTTACAGGTTATTTAGAAAATATAACGTTAGAGAGTGCGCTAAGCAGTGATAAGTTTGTGTTACCAAAAACAAAAACTCATGGGGCGCCACAACAAATAATCTATAATTTAGTAAATTCCGAAGATGTCTCTAGCATTAAATCATCATTTAATAAAATAGTTAATAAAGTAGAAAAAATAAAAAAATATAATCCCGCCACCCTTAGTGAAATATTCAAAGCTAGAGATGAAGCATTAAAAGAAAGTAATCAAAAATATAACTTAATTTTTATAGACATGCTAAGAGGACTACTTATTAATAGAATTGATAAGCTTGAAACTAGTGAATTTACGAAAGAAGAACCTATACTTTGCCAAAACACAATAATTGGCGAGCAAGGTGAGACGTTGCAAAATAGCCTAAATAAATTTTTATTACAAATCACTTCACTTAAAAAGGCTTTTATAAATCATATGAAAAAATATTGCCATGAACGTTGCGAATTATTACAAAAAAGGGGCTGCTAAAATAGTGTCAAACTCCGATATTCATACTTTTCAATATAAAAAACTTAATTTTTTTTAAGCAATAACTTATCACTATCTTTATATGCTTGCTCAGCAAAATCACCCATCCATTGCTTTACAGCTTTAAAATTTTCCATAAAAGCTTGCTTATCACCTTTGATGATATCTTTCGAATTTTCAGCGACAAACTCAGCAAACTCAGCGATAGCTTTTTGTCTACTTTCATCAGACATAATAATATCAGCATACAATCCAGGTCCTTGGCTAAATAGCCTGCCGACTATGTTTAACTCCATTTTGTACACTGGACTTGCCAGTTTCAGCATCTTTTGAATATCGATATCCTTATGTCTTAGAAACATACCTAAACAATACACACTAAAATGCTCGATCCCTTGAATAAAAGTCATAGCCTTATCATGATCTTTGGCAGTCATTTTTTCGATAGAAAAACCGATTTTAGCTAAATCATCAATAAAATACTTATATTGCTCTTGATGCCTACCTTCACACACTACAATTACTTGTTTATGTGGATGTTTTATAGTTGGTCCAAAAATTGGATGTAGTCCAACTACAGGTCCATCATAATACTTTAACATAGCATCTAAAGGCTCTTGTTTTATACTTGTATAGTCAGCTAATATAGTTCCTTGAGAGAGGTACGGAATAACTTTTTTAATGATTTTTTCTGTTAAATATATAGGCACCGATAGTATAACTATATCTTGGTTAGCAAGCTTATCTTTAGGATTATTCCAATCATCTTCATCAAAAATAGTGAGTTTGTATTCTGGTAAAAACTTTGAAAAAATGTATTGAGACATCTGCCCCATTTCACCATTACCACCTACTATACAAATCTTTTTTTGCATTCTTTATACCTTAAAACTAAAAGTTACAGGACCATCATTTATTAATGAAACTTTCATCTCAGCCCCGAATACCCCTGCTTGTGTGTTTGGGTATTTATCTCTAAATATTTGTAATAAGTTTTCAAATTTACCCTTAGCAATAGCTGGAGAACAACCATCGCTAAAGCTAGGACGGTTACCTTTACTGGTATTAGCTGCTAAAGTAAACTGCGGAACTAAGATAATTCCACCACTAATATCTTGTAGTGATAAATTCATCTTGCCAGCATCATCTTCAAAGATACGATATTTTAGGATTTTATCAGTTACCTTGTTAAAATTATTGCTATCGTCTTCTTTTTCAACACATATCAAAGCTAAAATACCTTGTTCTATTTTAGCAACAGTTGCATTATCTATCATAACACTAGCTGAACTAACTCTTTGAATAATGCTAATCATATTAAAATAAATTTTTCATTAAATTCTATTATTATAAATAATCTTGTACTTTATGTATTTAAAATATTTTACTGATTACTTAAACATAGTGCACAAAACCTATCTATTTCAAAACCTAAAACTGATATTTTACGTTGCAATTATTATTGCTCACACTTAACTTTAACAGTTGAGATTGTTGAGGATTTACTTTAGTATACCATGTAATTTACTCTATTTTTCACTTAAAAAATATAAACTTTACGAGCATCCATGAGAAAATTATTGTTACAAAATAAAGTTATAATCTCTGCATATTTTTTCTTTTATCTGCTTATCTGGATTGGGCTAAGCATTTTGATATACGATGCAAATGCACTACCCATAGACGTTGCAGAAAATATAGCGTGGTCAAAACATCTGCAAATAGCTTTTGATAAGCATCCATTCTTAGGGGCGTTTTTTATAAAGTTAATATTGCCTTTTTCACCCTCTACTATGGTAGCAAATTTATTAGCTAGTAGTATTTGTTTGTTAGTGACTCTACTTTACACTTATAAAGTAACTAAGCTTTTTATGTCAAAAAATGAGTCTATTGTTATCATTATCCTCAGTAGCTGCGGGGGTATTTACACAGCTTTAAATTTTGTTGACTATAGTCAAAATTCTATAGTTTTGCCATTTTGGGTAATGTCTTGCTATTATTTTACTTTAGCCATGAGAAACAATAAGTTTATTTATTGGGTTACACTTGGCTTGGTATGTGCGCTAGGGTTATATGCTAAGCTAGAAATGGGGTTGATTATTTTATGTTTAGCACTTTATCTAGCTTTTAATTACAAAAAAGAGTATTTGAGTAAAGTTTTTATTTCCTTTTGGATTTTTATAGTTAGCTTAATTCCACTTATTTGGTGGCTATTTTATACAAACTTTGCTTTGATAAATTACGCATTAAATAGATACTCTGGATTACGTGCAACAGATCATAATATTATAATCAACTTTTTATTAGCACAGTTAAATAACTTATCTACAATTGGTATTATCGCTGTTCCAATATTATGTATTTTGATTTTATTTAAAATAGGTATATTCAGAATACAAAAAAACATCGAAACAACTTTCCTTAAAAGGTTAAGACAACCTTTAGTTTGCTATGGCCTATATCCTTTATTATTTTTCTTTGCTTTACAAACTTATAAAGTTCATATTGAATATGGCTGGTTAATTCCAATTATGTCACTTACATTACCAGCTGTATTTTATTTGTTGAATATTAAAATAAGAGAGTTCTCATTAAGAAAGATTGTATATGTAGTACTCTGTTTTCAGATTTTGGTTTTTATGGTATATAACTTATTTGGCTATTTCACACCGATGAAAGATCCAAGAACATTATCAAATCATGTAGCGCTGAAGGCAGAAGAATTTTGGCAACAAAATGAAAGCCAACCATTGAAAAATGTTATAGGGTATTTTTCTATATACATTACACCTTTTATTTCAGACACCGCAACTGCATATAGAAACTTTGAAGATACCAGAATTCCAACTAACACTGTTTCACTTGGTGTCTTGGATAACTGTAATATCAAAGCTAATAATGCTTATCTTGAATCTCTTGGTTACACAATAGGTAAGCAAAAATGTATAACAATAGATAGAGTAGGTAGATACTCTGATGAGAAACAGAATTTTACATTATACATTTTAGAAAAAAGTTAGTTTCTGAGGCTAATTCCTTTTAGCAGAGACTACTTTTTTATTTATAGAAAAAGTCCAAAACCACAAAACCAAAGCATACACCCCCCACCATTCAACTATACTTTGATTTTCGTAAGTTGGTGCCATAAAAATAGAAACTATGGCTGTGACTACTGTTATAGTTAAACAAAAGTATCTGATGAAAATAGGATTTTTGTTAACTTTGTGAAAGTATTTATATTCAACTAAGGTATACCATACTTGGCAGATAGTCATAGATACAAAAAAGATAGAAACGCACTTTATATGAAATTGAAGAGGGGTATTTTCTCCATCGATGACAGATGTACCAATAACTAAACCCGCACAGCCTATAGCTGCTAAAAAAAGCATAAATTTACCTTGCTTAATAACGGCACTATTATAATCACTAATTTGTACTAGCCATTCTTTTATAAAAAAGAAAATAATAGCCATAAGTGTTGCTGTAGGTATTAAAACAGCTTTTAACATGTACGATTCAGGTGGATAAAAACCTGCATGAGTTATGTCAGAACATCCGGATATAAAAGGATTACATAATTTATTGTGACCATTAACAATAGATATAAAATATATAACTAAAAAAAGTACAGCTACAGAAGTAGTAGTTATAAAAATAAGTTTTTTGGGGTTAAATTCTGCTTTCATAATTCTATATTAAGTATGTTTTTGGCTTGTTTTTGTTGAGCTTATACTACCATAAATCGTCAAAATTGCTAATTTTAAATAACTTTCGATTCTATTAGATGCTTTTTAATCGTAGTAATAGAACATTTACCTTTTTATTTTCTATGGTATAATTTTGGGGTTTCTTTTAAAACACAGAAAAATAAAGGATTTAAAAATGCCGTTTGTAGTAACAGAAAGCTGCATAAAATGTAAATATGGTGATTGCGTTGAGGTTTGTCCAGTAGATTGCTTCTATGAGGGGCCAAATATGTTGGTTATAAATCCAGATGAGTGTATTGATTGTGCTTTATGTGAACCAGAATGTCCTGTTAGTGCAATCAAATCTAGTGATGATCTTAATGAAAAAGAAGAGCAAATGCTAGATTTAAATAAAGAGTTAGCAAATTTATGGCCAAATATAGTAGAAAAATGTGAGCCTTGCGAAGATGCTGATAATTGGGCATCTGTAACAGATAAATTAAAATATTTAGAGAGATAAATTTACCGATAAAAGCCTCTTTCTATGTTAGATGTTATTGTAGTTATTTGATATTAGAAGCAATTTTATCAAAAAATATCCCACAAAAAAGTGTATAATAAGTACTCAAGAAAACTGATTATTTTGGGTAATTATCGTTTAATGTAGCTAGCCTGTAAAAATGTTGTCTTGTTACGATACAGAAAAAGTTCAGCATACATAGACTTTGTTCGTAGCATTCATTTTAAGGAACAAGGCTAATGTTATATAGCTTTATGTATTTAACATCTATATTTATGGAGACAGATAGATGAAATCTTTTCTAAAAAAGATTTGGAATATTTTAATGTGGTCAAGAATGACTGCTTTTCAGCTTTACTCTTTTGCTGTAATTGGTGGTTGCAGTATTCTTATAAATATTTTCGCTTTTTTAAAGTTGCCCTTATCTTGGAGAATGGCTGTATGTTATGTTTGGACATATCTTTACTGGATAGGGATGTTAGTATTTTTACAAGTTTTTATAAAAGTTACAGGTAGAGCTAATATAGATAGAGATTATTCTTGCATTTACGTCTCAAAACACCAGTCAATGCTTGAGACATTTATGTTTTATGGACTTATTGGTAAATGTCACTTTATAATGAAAAAAGAACTTTTTGATGCACCTATATTTGGTTCTGCTATGAAAAATTTAGGAAGTATAGCTATAGACAGAGACAAGCCTAGAGAATCTTTAAAAAAGGTTGTTACAGAAGGTAAAGAAAGCTTAGCAAATGGAATAAATGTTGTTATTTTTCCAGAAGGCACAAGAGTTAAAGTAGGAGAGTATCCAGAGTTTCAGCGTTCAGCTATGAAACTGGCATCTGATGCAAATGTTTTTATAATACCAGTAGCACATAATTTTGGTAGATTTTTCCCAAAAAGTTGGTCAGAAGTTATTAAACCAGGTATAGCTAGGATGGATTTTGGTAAAAGAATAGACCCTAATGATTATGATTCAAAAGAGCTAACAAGCCTTTGTCATAAAATTATTAATGAAAAAACAAAAGAATTTAATGGTTAACTAAGGGATATTATATGAAAAAAATACTCTATCCTTTATTAGTGATGAGGATGCAAATCTTTAAAATATATGCATATATAGTACTTATGTTCTGTTGTATTTTGATGAATACAGTTGGTGTACTAGGATTTTCTTTGAAAGTTAGGCTTTTTGTATGTTGGCTGTGGTCATGTTTATATAGATTAGGGGTTTTAATTATTTTACAGATATATGTAAAGATTGATGGCAAGGAAAATATTCCTAATACTCCTTGTATATATGTCTCAAAACACCAATCGATGCTTGAAACTTTTGTTTTTTATGGGTTAGTTAAAAAATGTTGTTTTGTTATGAAGCAAGAATTATTAGAAAAACCTATATTTGGTAAAACAAATGAGTTTGCTGAAGCAATAGGTATAGATAGAGATAAAGGCCTCTCATCTATGAAAAAAGTTATTGAAGAAGGAAAAGACAGGATAAAAAATAAAGGTTTAAGTATAATAATTTTCCCTGAAGGTACTAGAGTCCCTGTAGGTGAGTACCCTAAGTTTCAACGTTCAGCTATAAAACTTGCAACAGTAACCCAGACTCCCATAATACCAGTAGCACATAATTTTGGGGTTTATTTTGGTCGTAAAAAAGGTGACTTTATAAAACCTGGAATTGCTAGAATGTCTTTTGGAGCTGCTATAGATTCTAAAAGTTACAGTGTATCAGAGTTAACAGATAAATGTTATGAAATTATAAACACTAAAACAAAGTCTTTTGGTGGTTAAGTTAAAAGGTCCCCATGTCAATCACGAGAATGACGGTATTGTGTTGGTATCCCATGGGCTTTTATGAGTAAATCAATGGTCTTTTCTATTATAGAATGAACTCAGCAACTATTGGGTTATGATCAGATATTTTTTTACAATCTAAAACACAAGCTTTATCTAGTTTTAGACCCCTATAGAGAATAAAATCTAGATGATTCTTTTGGAAAGATTTAACCAAGTCTGGTTCATCTATAAAAGCTATTCTAAACTTGAATTCTCTACAAAAATCTTTTATTAGCTTTACTCTCTTTCTATTCCAAGTATTAAAGTCACCTGCTATTATAATAGGGTTTTTATACTTTACTGGGTCAATAATTTCTTTTATTTTTTCAAACTCATACTCATAAACCTTATTACTTTTAAAATTTATAGCGTGAATATTTACCACAACTATTTTTTTATCATCAATTTTTATATGACTTATTAAAGATGCTTTATGTGTTTTTATAACAGACTCTCGATGTGTTGTAAGAATTTTAATATTTTTATCCACAGGATAATGACTTACAGTAGCCACTCCATAATTATGGTTTTTTAGGATAATATTTGACGCAAAATTTATATTGAAATTTTCTATTGGAAACACTGTATCGTCATGGTGTACAGCCTCTTGTAAGCAGAAAATATCTACATTATGCGCAGAGTGTATATTAGTTATGTAAGACCTGAATGCTTGAGGGTTTTTATAATCTATTTTAAAAGTGTTCCAACTCATTAAACAGAATTTATTTTGAAATTCTTGAAAAGAGCTTTTTTTAGACATACAGTTTATACTAAAAAGTATTTAATATAGATATTATAGCTTAAAACAAAAACCGTTTTTAGTTAGAAGTACATTTACTAGGCTTATGGGTAACTAACCTTAATACAATATATCCGAATATTCCAGATAGTATAGAGCCTGTTAACACTCCCAGCTTGACAAGGTTTAGAGTTTGATTGCTGTCAAAAGCAAGTGTACCTATAAATAAACTCATTGTGAAACCTATACCACATACTAAACCTATTCCATATAGTTGAGCGTTTGATAAATTCTTAGACATAGGAAAAAACCTGGTTTTTTTAAAGATAAATAAAATTGTGAATATGCCTAATTGTTTACCAATAAATAAACCTAAAATAATACCCAAAGTTATAGGCTCAAAAAACATTGAAAAATTAAAACCAGAAAAATTAATACCCGCATTAGCAAAAGCAAATACTGGCAGTATAAAATACACAATCCAAGGTTGTAATGATTCTTCCATAAACCTAATAGGAGATTCTTTATCTCTTTTATTTTCAAAAGGAATACACATTGCAGTTGCAAAGCCTGCTAAAGTAGCATGCACACCTGACTTAATAGTACAAGCCCAAGCAAAAAATCCAAGTACAACGTATAAAGAAATTCTTTTAACCTTGAATATAAGATTACAAATAAACATTAACCCAATAAACACTGTCCCTAAAAGTAATGAAGGTACTGAAAGATCGGTTGTATAAAATATGGCGATAATAATAATTGCGGCGATATCATCAAAAATAGCAATAGTTACAACGAGTAATTTAAGGGTGGGAGATACCCTAGAGCCAAGCAAAGCCAAAATACCAAGTGTGAAGGCTATATCTGTCGCTGATGGAATAGCCCAACCAGCTATAAAATTAGGATAATTTATGTTTATAAGAAGATATATAAAAGATGGAATTAGTAAACCTAAAAAAGCTGCTATTGCCGGTACAATCACGTTTGTTGGTTTGGATAAAGCTCCAACCAAAGCTTCTCTTTTTATTTCTAGACCAACGTAAAGGAAGTAGATAGCCATTAGGCCATCATTTATCCAGTGTATTAAGTTTTTATCTATAATTAAATGACCTATGCCTATTTTAGCATTCACAGTTTCAAGCATACCGTAATACAAAGATAATGGTGTATTGTTTACTACAATAGCTGCTATAGCCGCAGTAAAAAGAATTAAGCCACTAATAACTTCCTGTTTGTTAGACGATACACTCATTCTTACTGTTTTGAGAAAATATTTTTCATAACGTTTATTATCTAATAGCTTAGAATATAATTCTACTACTAAAAGAGAAAACCTTTTATTGATATAATTGTTTAGTTTAACAAATAAAATGATTACCAGTTTTTTTAGTCATAGATAATCAGATAATATAACCTATTATATATAAAAAGATAAAACGTATTGTGGGTATACACTTCTTGGTGGATAAGTTTTTGATGGTAAAAGGTAAAAGTCTAGTCTTGATGTGACAGTTACCTGTTTTATAGAGAGTGTAATAAACTCTGTGTCAGCATAAATTATATCTAGTAATTATATGTAAAGTCATCGGAAATTTTGATGCAATTGCCCATGGTATATGACGGATTTTAAAGAGTTATATTTTAACTGAAAAATAGAAAAATTACTGGGACTTTCCTTATTGGAGCCTTTCCACTTAACTGTGTAAATTCACTTACATGAATCTCTGAATTCTATGCTCAAACTCGATAGCGAAATAAGGCATAGCCTCATTCCAATATTTAACAGGCATAGACCATTTTTTAGTCAAATAATCTATAGCCAAGTACAAAGATTTGAAAACAGAGTCATCTTTAGGAAATAGCTTTTTATTCTTAATGACTTTCCTAAACTGGCTATTAAGCGATTCAATCGCATTAGTAGTGTAAATAACTTTACGAATTTTTGGAGGATATTGCAAGAATACAGTTAAATTATCCCAATTATTTATCCATGACTTTGAAATTAAAGGATATTTAGTATCATATTTATTTGCAAAGTTATCAAGCTCAGATTGAGCTATTGCAATGGTATCAGCATCATATATTTTCTTTAACTCTCTAGCTACCTCTTTCTTGTCTTTATATGGCACATACTTAAGACTATTACGAATTTGATGAACGATACAAAGCTGATGCTTTGTCTCAGGGTATATAGCTTGTATAGCATCAGACATGCCTTTTAAATTATCAGTACATGCTATAAATATATCCTGTAAGCCTCTATTCTTTAATTCAGTAAAAACACTAAGCCAATATTTAGCACCTTCATTTTGACTGATCCAAAGACCTAATACATCCTTATGACCAGTTAACGATATGCCAAGAGCCACATACACAGCTTTATTAATAATATGCTTGTCTTCTCTAACTTTAACGACTATACAGTCAAAAAACACTATTGGATAAACTGACTCTAAAGGTCTATTTTGCCATGCTTTAACATCATCAATAATAGCTTCTGTAACATCACTTATAAAGCTTGTACTTATCTTTGTATCATATAACTCAAATAACTGTTGTTGGATATCTGTAGTACTCATACCTTTAGCATACAAAGATATAATTTTTTGGTCTAAGCCGTTTATCTTGGTGACTCTTTTGGGAACTATTTGAGGTTCAAAGTCACTATCTCTATCTCGTGGAACTGATATTTCCAAATTACCTGTGTCTGTAGCTAATGTCTTGTTACTATAGCCATTCCTAGCATTTGATGAATTAGTCCTTTGGTGTTTTGAATAACCAAGATGACTATTCATTTCTGCATCTAGTGCTTTTTCTAATAATCGTTTTGTTAGTTGCTTTAGCAAACCATCTTTCTCAAACATTTGATTAATATCAACACCTGAATCTATTATTTGATCTGCAATAGCTGTGTAAATATCTTCTGACTTCTTATTCTTAGACATTGTTTCTATCCTTAATATTTCGCTAGAAATAATCTAGCAGGTTAATTAAGAATTTACACATTTATTTGGAAAGTCCCAATTATTGCATTTTTGCAATTACTTCTTTAGTCACATCTACGCTATCAACATTATACAAACTCATCTCTGCTGGTAAGATTGCGTCTAATTGTTTATCTTTAGCAACTTCTGCAGAAGCTTTAGTTAGAGCATCTTTGAAAGCATCAGCGTCATCAGAAGCCATTTTTTGGACCTGAGCCATAAGATTTTGGTATTCTTTCATTGCTTTTTGTAAATCAACTTGTGCTTGTTGCTTATCAGCATTTTCTTGCTGATCTGCACTTTCTGCATCTTTAGTGTCGCCTTTTGCTTCATCAAACTCTACTTGATCTTTCTCCTCTGTGTAAGAGTTTACTTTATCTTGTAAATCTGTGATATTTTGTTTAAGCTCATCCATTTGAGGTTTTAATTTTTTCTCGTCAGCGGTAACTTTTGCCTTGCCAAGTGGAGATGTTTCAAAAATGTCTTGCACATTAGCAAAACCAACCCCGCCAGCCATGGCTGTAGTAGCTGAGAACATTAAACTACCTGCAATTGCTGCACCAATAATTGTTTTTTTCATAACTATCTTTCCTTATTAGTTTTTTAGTTTGAAACTTAAATCATTATGTCTATCGATTATAATCCTGGTTAAACAATGTTTCAATATTTTAAATATTTTATTTCAAACTAAAACTATTCTCTAATAATGCTTTATAATAAACACCGTTAGTTAACTTGCTTGATACTTTCGTTAAGAAATCTAAAGGTTGAGTATAATCGATCATCTCCATGTCATGTAGTTTTTCCGACATTAATTGGTCTATAGATGCAAAACCATCTACTAGACCTATTTTTTCAGCTTCTATACCACTAAATGGTTGCCCAGAGAAAGTTGTTTCATTCGATTTGTCTTTTAACCTATCTCCTCTTGATTGTAAAACCGCATCTATAAATACTTGGTGGCTTTGATCTAAAAGTTTTTGATAATCTTCTACTTGATTTAGTTTTTGTGGAGAAAATGGATCTAAGAAATTTTTATTTTTTCCAGAAATATATATTCTTCGTTCTATACCTAGTTTATCTATTAAACCAGTAAAACCAAAGCTACTTCCTATTACTCCTATTGAACCTGTGATAGTCATTTTATTAACATAAATCTCTTTTGCTCCTACTGCTATATAATACCCTCCGCTAGCACATACATCTGTACACACCGCGTACATTGGGATTGAAGGATATTTTTTTTGAAGATATTTCATATGTGAGTATATTTCATCAGACTGTACTGGTGAGCCTCCTGGACTATTTATTTCTACAATTATGGCTTTTGTAAACTCATTTTTATAAGCATTATCTAAGCTTTTGTTTATTCTTTGAGCATTTGCTTGAGAGTCAGCTGCTATTATACCGTCAACTTTGACCAATGCCACATGAGGCCCTAGCTCCTTTGTTGAAAAAAACAAGTTAGGCACTATAATAATTATTCCTAACAAAAGTATTACGCTTCGTACAAATAACCGCCATCTTCTCTTACTTTTAACATCTTTAATATACGTTTTTGCAAGTTCTTCTAACATCTCATTAGAAATATTCTTTTCCATTTTTACTCCAAGTGTTAATATTGGCATAAATATATTATCAGAAAAAACCTATTTTGGAGACACGGTTATGGGTTTATCTTTGGATGAAAAAGCAAAAAGTCTTGGACTTGAGAATATTCAAAAACATATATTCTTATGTTGTGACCAGGATAGACAAAAATGCTGTTCTGGGAAAACATCATTAGAATCTTGGGACTTTTTAAAAAAGAGACTTAAAGAGCTAAGGTTAACCCAAAATGGACATGTTTACAGATCTAAAACCTTCTGTTTAAGGATTTGCCAAAATGGCCCTATAGCAGTAGTTCATCCTGATAACGTGTGGTATCATTCATGTATCCCAGAAGTGCTTGAAGAGATAATTCAAAAACACCTTATCGGTGGCGAAATTGTGAAAAAATATGCTTTTAGCAAGCCTTTACAACCAGCACATAAAGAATGAGCTAAATTCTTTAAACCACACTTATTTTATCACTTAGATATTTGATTCATTAATGCTATAATTATTAGCAAATCTTCAGGGCAGGGTGAAACTCCCTACCGGCGGTAACTTTACATAAGAAGCCCGCGAGCGCTCTTATAATAGAATAAGAGGTCTAGCAGATTTGGTGAGATTCCAAAGCCGACAGTTAAAGTCTGGATGAAAGAAGATAGTAACATTAGTATTTTTATAGCTAAATTTACTCCGACTAAGACATGTGCTATGTTTTAGTCAGCGGATTGCTATATTCTTAGCTTATCTTTCTGCCCTTATTTGCTAATAAAAAAAACAAAGTGGCTAATGAAAAATATCGACCAGTATTATATGCAACAAGCTTTAGCTCTAGCTACTAGAGGTAGACTTACTGTATCTCCAAACCCTATGGTTGGTTGCATAATCGTTAAAAATGGCAAAATAATTGCCGAAGGCTGGCATATCAGGGCTGGGCAAGCTCATGCTGAATGTTTGGCCATTAAACAAGCTGGTGAACAAACTAAAGGCTCTATCGTTTATGTTACTCTAGAGCCATGTTGCCACACAGGTAAAACTGGACCCTGTACAGATGCTCTGATAAAAGCTCAAATTAAAGAAGTTATAATAGCAACTCTTGATCCTAATCCCCAAGTTGCTGGTAAAGGTGTCCAGCAGTTAAAAAAAGCTGGTATCAAAGTCAAAGTAGGGGTCTTAGAAAAACAAGCTCAAGAATTGAATAAAATATTTTTCTATTACCAACAATATCAAAAACCTTATATATTTGCTAAGTGGGCAATGTCTTTAGATGGAAAAACTACCGTCAATGCTGATGACTCAAAAAAAATCAGCTCAGATAAGGCAGCTATCTACACACACCAACTACGAAACATTTGTGATGCTATAATTATTGGTAAAAATACTCTGGTCGAAGACAATCCTAGATTGAACGTCCGCTTAGATATTAAAAGTGCTATCCACCCTATCAAGATCGTTGTATTTACTAAAATACAAGAGGTAGACCTAAGCTGGCAAATCTTAGATCAAACTGATGCAAAAACAATTTTTGTATGCACTGATATAACAGACTCAGCAAAGCAAATATTACAAAGTCTAAATCTCGAATTTTGGATACTACCAGCTCAAAAAGACAAGGTATGTATAAATAGTTTATTAAAAAAAATGGCTAACACTGGCATAACAAGTGCGCTTTTGGAAGGTGGCATGAAGCTCATAGAAAATTTTGCTACTGTATATGCAATTAATGAGTTTATAACATACATATCACCTGTATTGGTGGCTAATAATAATCCTAAAAGACAACTAGTTATTAATAAAACTAGCTATCTTGGATGTGACTTACTTATAAATTCAAGAATTAAGGAAGATCAAAATGTTTAGTGGAATAGTTCAGCAATTAGGAACTGTAAAAAGAATAACTACTCGAGGTAATATAAAAACTTTTTATATTGCTTTTGAAAACTGTAGTAAATGTAGTGTAGGTGATAGTGTTGCTATAAACGGGACCTGTTTAACTGTCACAGACCTTAATTTAGAGCATACTATAGCAAGTTTTGATGCTGTCCCAGAAACTTTAAGCAAAACAAATCTAAATGAACTAAATATTGGAAATACTGTAAACATTGAACTTGCTATACGCTACGGAGACTTAGTCGGAGGCCATATAGTTCAGGGCCATGTTGATGAAAAAGGCTCTATTAAAGAGATTAAAGATGTCGGTGGAGCATGGATTGTTGAAATAACAGCTTCAAAGGAATTCTTAAATTATCTAATTCCTAAAGGGTTCGTGGCTATAGATGGTATGAGTATTACTGTTGTGGATGTTTTAGAGAAAAGTTTCACTATAACTCTTATACCACACACAATAGATACCACTATTGCAAAAAACTACGCTAAAAACTCTCTGGTAAACCTTGAAGCTGATGCTACAGGTAAATATATTTACAAATATATACAAGGATTCAAAAATGTTTGAACAAATAAAAAATAATGTAATAAAGGCTATACAAGCACTTAAGTCCGGTAAACCTGTGGTTGTCCTTGATGACTACGATCGTGAAAACGAGGGAGACCTAATCTTGCCAGGACAAATGGCAACTGAACAGAATATTGCTTTTATGTTAGAGCATACAAGTGGCATAATCTGTTTGGCTATGGACTCTAAGCAGGCTAAAAAATTAAATTTGACTCCAATGGTTGCTGCAGACCAAAACAACAGTACCTTTAGTACTCCTTTTACAGTGACTATAGAAGCAAAAGAAGGTGTAACTACTGGTGTTTCAGCAAAGGACAGAGCACACACAATTCAAATTGCCTCAGCATCTGATGCTAAAGCAGAAGACTTAGCTCGTCCCGGACATATATTCCCACTAATTGCTAATGATAAAGGTGTTTTAGGGCGCAATGGTCACACAGAAGCAACGGTCGATTTAATGAAACTAGGTGGTTTTAATAGCACTGGTGTTCTATGCGAGCTTATGAATAAAGATGGCTCAATGATGAAAGCTAAAGACATTGAAAATTTTACTCAAATGCATAGTCTACCTGTACTAACCATTGCTGAACTATATCAATACCGTTTAGCAACAGAAATTTTCATTGAGAAAACGGCTAGCTCTTCTATACCCTTTTTTGATGTGGGTGAGCTTGAAATATCTGTTTATAAGGATAAATTTAACAGTGATGAGGTAGTTGTATTATCCAAATCATATCAAGGAGATAAACCTTTAGTAAGAATGCACTCTTCTTGTATAACTGGAGATTTATTTGGTTCTTTGCGTTGTGATTGCCAAGCTCAACTTAAGAAAGCTATGCAAATGATTAATGAAGAAGGAGGATATCTTATTTACCTTAATCAAGAGGGTCGGGGTATTGGTTTAACTAATAAACTTAAAGCTTATAATTTACAAATTAATGATAATATGGATACGATTGAGGCAAATTTAGCACTAGGGTTGCCTGTGGACGCTAGAAAATATGATTTAGCTATTCAAGTATTAAAGTACAATAAAATTGATAAATGTAGATTAATCTCAAATAATCCAAAAAAAGTTAATGCTCTGAGAATGGTTGGTATAGAGACAGAGCCTGTTGCATGTGAAGCTTTTGTAAATTCACACAATAAAGACTATCTTATAACTAAAAAAAATAAAATGAAACACACAATTAGGGGTATATAGGTATCAGTATGAATAAATTAGCTATAGTTGTAAGTGAGTTTAACGCATTAATAACAGATAAAATGCTTGAAGGTGCTTTAGAAGAGGCATACACTCAAGGTTTAAAAGATGATCAACTTGAAATACACAAAGTACCAGGAGCTATTGAGTTGCCATATGCTGCTAAACTACTTGCTGAAACAGGTAAGTTTGATGTTATAATATTACTTGGTTGTGTCATCCGTGGTGAAACAGACCATTATGATTACGTATGTGAACAGGTAAGCTACGGTACACAAAAAGTTATGCATCAATACAATTTACCTGTAATCTTTGGTGTATTAACTACCCACAATAAAGACCAAGCTTTAGATAGAGTGGGCGGAAAAAAAGGTCATAAAGGAAAGTATTGCGTACAAGCAGCTATTACTATGGCAAAGATGAAAAAGGATATACAAACTCAAGGAGCTTAATAGTGTCTCTACAGATTTTAAAATACCCACATCCGGTATTAAAAGAGATTGCAAAAGAAGTCTCAAAAGATGAGATAAACGATGAGTTGCGAGCTACGTTTAGTGAAATGCGTCAACTTATGACACAAGCTGGCGGTGTTGGGCTTGCAGCAATTCAAGTAGGCATAAAAAAGAGGTTTTTTATTATGGTTGATGACTTAGAAAGTCCTAAGCCTAATGTTATTGCTGTAATTAATCCTCAAATTATTGAAAAAGATGGCGAAATTATAGATGAAGAGGGATGTTTATCATTTCCAGGGGTTTCAGCAAAAGTCAAAAGGGCTAATACGATCAAGGTTCAAGCTTTAAACGAGTTTGGTCAAGACATGGTGATTATAAAAGAAGGTTTTTTAGCTCGTTGTGTACAACATGAGATAGATCATCTTAATGGGATAACTTTTTTTGACCATTTAGGGCCACTTAAAAGGCAAATGATAGAAAAAAAATATAAGAAATTAATGCAAGAGAATGCTAGACTTTAGAATTTTATTAATTTTTTCATGGTCAAAGCTTTACTTTTCAGCGCTTCTAAGCAAAAATTGTGTTTAAAGATATATAAAATTGGGATTATAAATGTATATAAGTAACTTATTCAAAAAAATCGCTTTAGTATTACTAATCGTTTTGCTTAGCTCCTGTAATATGTTGACTAATGATCAGTTTGTTTATCTTGGTCATGGCGATGATACTCCTAGCTACCAATTATATTATGATAAAACTAAGAAGTTATTCATTCTAATAGATAAAAGAAATGGATGTTTCCAAAAAGATGATACAGGCACTTGTCTAGCTTTTAGTTTAAAGCAGACCAAATCTTTTAGAAATGATGTCTTAGCTAAGATGATCAAAATGAATATACTCCTAGAAAAAGATAGTTACGGTGGCAATTATGCTATTTCTGAGCTTGAGAAAGCTGGTATTACTACCATCAATAAGCCTATAAAAATAGGTGAGGTGTATGCAACTCCTGTTAGACAAATAATGATGGATAGACAACAACAGTATCATCTGGTTAGAGGAGACTTCAAAATAGCTGCAAACCTAGTTGCTATGGTAGTAACTAATTCTGAGGGTAAAAAACAAATTAAAGTCGCTTATACTGTTAATTTCCCTGACGTAGTGAAAAAATACAACGCAAACTTAAGGCCTTTTGTTATAGACCCTGCATACCTATACACTCATATGACTATGGATGCTGTACACGAAGCTCAATATGCACAAAAAAATGTTCATAAAAGTCAGAAAAAAGTAACTAAAGAGGTTGATAATTACCTAAAAAAGATTGTTGATGAAGAAACAAATAATAGCCAACAAAGTAGCTCTATAGATACAGAAATTACTCAAATGGTGGCTAGCTTAAATAATGACGATAGTTTAGTAACAAATATGGTTAGTAGTAGTAGCAACGTTGATAATTCCACTATCACTAAATCTGATAGCTCCAAACCTAATAAAGAGCCTTCAAGCGTAACTACTACATCTAACAATAGCTAAAATACCCTACTAATTTACAAAACTACTAGGTTCCATGAACAAAAAATTATCCATCATTAGTATCTATATTTATTTTTGTCTACAGAATCTAGTTAATTTACAAAGCCTAAATACTACTATAAAATCTAAACATTAAACTATAAATCAAGCAATACAATGAAAAAAGTCAAACTTTTAGCATATACATTAGCTACACTTACCCTAGTTAGCTGCTCAAATAATGCTAGTCTTTCTAATGATTTAAATTCCACTAGCGAGTCTATAGTTAGGTTTGTAAATGGTACTTTTTCTGCAGAAATAGATAACACAAGTATCCAAAGCGTCTACAATGCTACAGGGTTAGCTCTTAGCAATGATGGTAGTTATGATATTAAAAAGAGCTACATAAAAGACGATTACGCTGAAATATCTGGTATTGTTAAACCTGGCAAAGACCCTTTTGAAGTAAAAATGATAAAGGACAACAGTGACATAGTAAATATATATCTCAAAATAGGTACTTTTGGTGATAAAAAAGCTTATGTAAATTTGTTAGCTGATATAAGAAATAACTTAGGTCGATAAAATAATAGTAATGGCTTTGATCAAAAAAACTCCGCGAATCCTTTCTATACAATCACATGTCGCTTATGGTTACGCAGGTAACAAAGCTGCTATCTTCCCGATGCAAAAGCTTGGGATAGAAGTATCTCCTATTTATACAGTTCAATTATCTAACCATACTCAGTATCCACACTACAAGGGATCTTTTTTTAATGCAAAAGAGATCCAGAATGTTATTGATGGTATGGTTGCAAATAACTTTTTGACTAAACATGATGCGGTGCTTTCTGGCTACATTGGGGATACTGAAGTTGCTAAAGTTATTGCCAATACAGTCAAGGTCATTAAAAATGATAATCAAAATGCTCTATATTGCTGTGACCCAGTATTTGGAGACATCTACGACACGGGTAACCAGCAAGGACGTATTTTTGCAACAAAAGAACATCCTAATATTTTCTTAGAATATTTATTGCCTATAGCTGATATTATTACCCCGAACTTATTTGAGCTTTCTATACTAAGTGATACAAAAATTAAAAATTTTAATGATATTATCGAAGCTTGTAAAAATCTAATAATTAAAATTAAAAATCCAAATCAAATAATTATTATTACAAGCACATCTTTTGATAACTCTAAAACTGGTATTGCAATATACCATAAAAATAAGTTTAAATATTTAGAGTCTCGAAAATATAAAGTTCAACCCTACGTAAGTGGTTCTGGAGATATCACAGCTGCGATGTTCTTAAGCTATATTTTAAAAGGTAAAGACTTTTTTCAAGCTTTAAATAAAGTAATCAAATGTTTAGATGGTATATTTAAAACCACCTATGAGTTAAATACTAATGAATTAGCTCTAATACAAGCACAAAGGTATATTAAATAATTATGCAACGCTATAGTAAGATAACAAACGTTCATCGTTATAAACGAGAAATAGTACTTCTAAAAAGCCGTCCTTGTGCTTATGGAAAATGCTCATTTTGTGACTATATTCTAGATAACTCCAAAAATACCGATGAAATTAATTCGATAAACCTCAAAGTTCTAGAAAATGTAACTGGTGAATTTGGCATTTTAGAAATTATCAATTCTGGCAATATTTTTGAGCTACCTCTAAAAACAAAAAGCTATATAAAACAAATCATTAAAGAAAAGAATATTAATCTTCTTTTTGTCGAAGCACACTGGATGTACAAAGACCATCTACACAAAATAAAAGATATCTTTGAAACTAATATATTTATAAAAACAGGATTAGAAAGCTTCGATTATGATTTCAGGGAAAATATTCTGAAGAAAGGTTTTAACTATCAATCACTGACTGAACTTAGTAACCTATTTGATTCTGTCTGCTTACTAATAGGTGTAAAAGGACAAACTAAAGAAATTATACGAAAAGATATTGAGATAGCAAAAACATATTTTAACCATACAACTATAAATATCTATAAGAACAACACCACTCACATTAAAGCCGATGATGAGTTAAAAAAATGGTTTTTAGAAGAGTACATCTACTTATACAATGATCCGCAATTCGAAATATTAGTTGATAATACAGATTTTGGCGTAGGTTAAGTAAAAATTTTTTAATAACTTATTTTTTATGAAGTCAAATATCAAAAAACATGTTATAATATGGTTAAATAAATTAATATATGAGGGGAAATTTACTTGAAATATACAATACAGCAAATTGCTGAGCAAATTGGTGGAGAAATAATTAACTTTACCTCTAATGATAACTTTCATATTTCTGGCTTAAATTACGCTAACCAAGCTAAAAATGGCGATTTAACCTTAATAGATAAAAATGAACATATTAAACTCTGGCAATATTCTAATGCTAGCGCCGCAATCATTAGTAAAGATTTACGCGATATAGGAAATATTAATAATAAACCATTAATTGTTGTACATAATGCTGATTTAGCTATGGCAAAAGCTTTAGAGTTATTTTCTAAACCCAACCCGGAACAAAATGGTATTCATAAAAAAGCTGTCATCGAACCTACAGCAACTATCGGGGCCAACGTTTCTATTGGTCCTGGAGCTTACATAGGCAAAAACGTAGTTATTGGTGATAATACTATCATATATGCAAATGTAAGCATCTATGATGAAGCTACTATCGGACAAAATTGTATTATATGGCCAAACGTTACTATTAGAGAAAGAACCCAAATAGGACACTTTTGCAGGCTTTATTCAAATTGCTCCATAGGTAGTGACGGTTTTGGATATAGACCATCAGAAGATGGTAGAAGCATAGTAAGAATCCCACATATCGGAAATGTAGTTATAGGTAACTATGTTGATATTGGCTCCTCAACATGTATAGACATTGCTAAGTTTGGTTCAACCATTATAGGTGACTTTACAAAGATCGATAACCTTGTACAGATAGGTCATAACGTAATTATTGGAAAAGGTTGTATGATTTGTGGTCAAGCTGGAATTAGCGGTTCTGTAACTATTGGTGATGGAGCTATAATTGCAGGCAATGCTGGTATTAAAGATCATACCAATATAGGAGCTGGTGCTAGAATTGGCGCTAAATCAGGTGTTATGAAAGATGTACCTGCTGGCCAAAGCCAGATGGGTTACCCTGCTTGTGAAGGGCGTGAATTAATGCGTCAATGGGTAGCTATTAAGCAGCTTCCAGAGACTATGAAAAAATTAAAAGCTTTAGCAAAAAGCTTAAATATCGATTTATAAAATGGTTTAGCAAATAACTACAATATAAATAGTTAATTGGTTTCTCCATGTAATAGAGAAAAATCGAATAAATTTTATTATGTATTTTTTAACTTAAAATTATTAGGAATAATATGGGTTTGTTAGGTCGAATAATTCATATGATTGGGTTTGAAGTAATTGGCATAATTATTTTTACTCCTATCACCATGTTTATATTAAATAAGAATTTTTTGGATACAAGTGTATTAGTCGTTATTATATCTATAATGGCTATGATATGGAATTTCATCTACAACTACCTTTTTGATGTTATAGAAACTTTTTTGGGTGGACATAGGTCAAAAAGGTATTTTAATGTTAGAATACTACACACACTTTTATTTGAGGTTGTTCTATTAATTATAACCATTCCTTTCATAGCTTCCTGGCTAAGAATAAGCTTATTCGAAGCATTATTTGTAGATATTGGATTTGTCATATTTTATGTACTTTATGCTTTAGCATATAATTACACTTTTGATAAAATTTATTTTAGAATATTTAGGTATAATAACTACACCTATACAGCAACCCTTAACCTATAGATAAACAAATAACTGTAATTACAATAATCGACCACTTAAAAACTGTTTTTGCAAAATCACGATCACTATCTGTATAAAATGATTTCATAGTTTTATACAACCAAAATATAGCTATCAGTATGCAAACTATAAAAGAATAAATATCAGCTGTACCTAAAAGATAAGGTAAACTACAAGAAATTAAAAATAAGATCATATAACTTAGCATTATTTTTTTTGTATAGCTTAATCCCTTAACTATAGGCAATAGTGGGATTTGTACATTCTTATAATCTTTGATATATAGTATTGCTATAGCATAAGAGTGTGGAATTTGCCAAAAAAATAGTATTAAAAATAATGCAAAAGCATTTAGATCTAGATTATTTACTACAGCCGTATATCCAGCAACTGGAGGAACAGCTCCTGAAATGCCTCCTAACAAAGTAGCATGCACTGTAAAACGTTTAGATACAGTGTATATTCCTACATATACTATAAAGCCGATTATAATAATCCATAATGTCAAAGGGTTAACTAATACATACAAGACCACACTACTTAATAGGAATAATGCTATTCCAAAAATCATTGCAGATAAAAGACCTATATCATTCGTAACTAAAGGTCGATTTTGGGTCCTTTGCATCTTTGCATCGATATCACGGTCAAAGCAATTATTAAAAACACATCCTGACCCTATCATTAAAGCTGTACCGATAATAGTATAAAGATATAAATCTAAATGCGTGAAGCCTATTTGGCGGTTTGTAGCTAATAAAAAACCACCCGTAAGTGTAATCAAATTCCCGAAAATAATTCCCGGCTTAGTTAACTGAAGATATTTTTTGAAGGACATAATTAAAAATCAAAAGTTACATCATCATGTCATAAAGATCAAACATGATCCAAATAGTACCTGCTACAACGATAAAAACTACTATTAATGCAAATATAGCACTTATTAGGTTCCAACGTGCTTTTGAATCTGTGCTTAAATGTAAGAAAAATACCAACTGAACGAAAAGCTGTATTAATGCTAGTAAAGCAACAGATACACATAAAGCTACTGGTGATAGTAGCTTAAAGCCTACTAATACAAAAGCTATAGTAGTAATCACTACTGATAATATGAACCCTTGTATATAACTTTTATGAGTACCATATGCTGCACCTGTTTCATGATCATATAAGTGTTCTTTAGCCATATTATATTGCTCCTAACAAATAAACTACTGAGAATACAAATATCCATACGATATCTAAGAAATGCCAAAATAAACCTAAATAAGTAAGCTTTGTTTTTGCCATCGGCGTCATACCATACTTTTTAAGTTGCAAAATCATACTCACTATCCATATAAGACCCATAGATACATGTAATCCATGTGTACCTACCAGTACAAAGAAAGATGATAAAAACGCACTACTTGACCAAGTATGTCCTTCGACGGCTAGCTCGTAGAACTCATGAACTTCCATAAGTATAAAGCCTAAACCTAAAAAGAAAGTAACCCATAGCCATTTTGTAACATTTTTAATGTTATCAGAGTTGCGCGATAGCATAGCTAAACCAAAAGTAAAGCTACTAACTAATAAAAGCATAGTTTCTACAAACACATATGGCAAGCTAAATAATTCTTGAGCACCAGCTCCACCAAATGTATTTTTATGAAAAACTGCGTAAACAGCAAACAGTGTCGCAAAAAGAACACAGTCGCTCATAATGTAAATCCAAAACCCAAATACGTTTTTAGAACCATCAAAATGATGGTCGTGTTCGCCTTGGTGATGATGATTATCTACAGTTACTGCACTCATTATATCACCCCTTGTGAATTTTTATATTCATTCTCTACTTTTTCAACCTCATCTGCTTTGACGTAATAATCAATATCGTAATCAAAAGATCTATATAATACAGTACCTATAATACCTATTACACCAACTGCTGCAAGCCACCAAATGTGCCACACTGCAGCAAAGCCAAAGACAAAACTGAATACTCCTATAACAAAACCTACAGCTGTATTTCTTGGCATATGAATATCTTCATATGACTTAGTCCCATCTTTTGATTCATTTTGGATATCTAAGCTTTTTTGTTTTTGATCCCAAAATGCATCTCTTTCTGATACTACTGGATCATGCGCAAAATTGTAGAAAGGTACTGGAGATGGTATAGCCCACTCTAAAGTACGACCGGCACCCCAAGCATCACCAGTAACACGGTTTTCATTCCTATTACGTACACTTACTATAATCTGTAGAACTTGGAAGAACACACCTAAAGCAATAATCATTGCTCCAAACCAAGCTACTATCAATAGCGGCTGATATCCAGTTGCTGCATCATAGTGATAAAGTCTTCTAGTCATACCCATCATACCTAGTATATACAAAGGCATAAACGCTACAAAGAAACCAACTAACCAACACCAAAATGCATATTTACCTAAACGTTCATTTAGCTTAAAGCCAAATATTTTAGGAAACCAGTAAGTAAGCCCAGCAAAAGCACCAAATACTACACCTCCAATAATAACATTATGGAAATGTGCTATTAGAAATACACTATTATGCATTTGGAAATCAACACCTGGTACAGATAATAATACACCTGTCATCCCACCTATTGAGAAAGTCACTATAAAGCCAACTAACCATAACATCGGTGTAGTAAATGTTATACGTCCTTTGTACATTGTAAATAACCAGTTAAATATTTTCACCCCTGTTGGGATAGCAATAATCATCGTCATTATACCAAAGAAAGCATTAACATTAGCACTTGCTCCCATTGTAAAGAAGTGATGTAGCCATACGGTAAATGACAAGATAGTAATAACGATACTTGCCCATACCATGGTTACATACCCAAACAAAGGTTTCTTACAGAAAGTAGCAACAACCTCTGAATATACACCAAACATAGGAAGTACTAAAATGTAAACCTCTGGATGACCCCATATCCATATTAGGTTGACGTACATCATTTGATCTCCGCCACCAGAAACTGTAAAGAAATGCGTACCAAAATATCTATCTAAAGTTAATAAACCTAATGTTACTGTTAACACAGGGAAAGCTGCTATAACTAGTATAACTGAACATAATGAAGCCCATGTAAAAATAGGCATCTTCATCAAAGTCATACCTTTACAACGCATTTTAATAATTGTCACAAAGAAGTTAATACCGGTCATTAATGATCCAATACCAGATATTTGTAGCCCCCAAATGTAGTAATCTGTACCCACAGTAGGGCTATAAGTTATATCTGAAAAAGGAGGGTATGCAAGCCAACCAGCATGAGCAAAATCACCAACAAGTAGTGAAATATTAATAAGCATTGCTCCAACAACAAAAAGCCAGAAGCTTAAAGAATTCATGTAAGGAAAAGCAACGTCTCTAGCACCAATTTGCAGAGGTATAACCCAGTTCATTAATGCAAATATAAGCGGCATCGCCACAAAGAAAATCATGATGACACCATGAGCAGTAAAGATCTGATCAAAGTGTTCTGGTATCAAATAACCAGTACTATCACCTGCCGCTAAAGCTTGCTGCGTTCTCATCATAGCAGCATCAATAAAGCCTCTAAACAACATGACCAGAGCCACTATTGTATACATTGTTCCTATTTTCTTATGATCGATTGTAGTAAACCACTCTCTCCATAAGTAACCCCATTTCTTAAAATAAGTTACTCCACCTAAGACTGCCACACCTGTGATCACAATAAATATGAACATCCCCAGTATTATCATCTGCTGACTTACTGGCTCATACAGATATGGAAAAACTAAATGTGGATTACTCAGTTTCCCTATCAATGCTTCTAGCATACTCGTCTCCTATTTAAATACTACTTATTATTAATGCGACATACTATGGTGCATATGCATATGGTCCATATCACCAGGCTTATAATTTGGCATCATATAAGACATAACGATATCATTAAATAAGTTTCCATCAACATGTGAATAGTAAGTTACTGGATCGTCAATAGATTGCTTAACTAAATTCTTCCAGAAATAATCCCATGTTAACGACTTATGCTTACCATCTTTAACTTCTTTGACCCATTTATCAAAACTATCTTGATCTGTTACTTTTGTATAAAATTGCATTTCAGCAAAACCTTTACCAGTGTAGTTAGCAGAAAAACCACGGTATTTACCCTCTTCGGTTGCAAGAATATGCAATTGAGTAGTCATGCCAGTCATAGCGTAAATCTGGCTACCTAGTTCTGGAATAAAGAAAGAGTTCATGGGTGCAGCTGACGTAATCTTAAAATTCACAGGACGATCCTTTGGAATTTCAATATAATTAATCGTAGCAATATCATACTGAGGATATATAAACATCCATTTCCAATCTAAAGCAACAACCTCTATGTTTACAGGTTCTTTATCTGACTCTAAAGGCTTATATTGGCTAAGTGAATGTGTAGTTTTCCACGTAACGATTGCTAATATTAATATAATTATAAAAGGAACCCCCCAGCAGATAACTTCAAGAAGGTTATTATGACACCAGTTTGGACGATATTCAGCATTTGTTCCTTCACGGTATCTCCAAGCGAACCAGAGAGTCAAAATAATAACAGGCACAACCACGATAAGCATCAGAAGCACCGCAAATATAAGTAATTTTTTCTCTTGTAGCGTGATTACCCCCATAGGGTTCCATATACCACCTTTACAACCCGATAAGGACAAAACTCCTAATATGCTAAACAGTATGATTAAACATTTTTTCCAGTTCATAGCAAATATATTCCTTCGTCAAATTAAAATTATTAAGTTATTTAACTTACATTATATCAAGAGTAATTATTATATAATACATGTTAGAAAAAAAATACCCTCATACAAGTATTTATACAACCTTGATAACCTTCCGCAGAAATATACCATATATGGATTTATGGTCCTAAAAAGACCTTTTAAGAACGCTAAATTATGGTGCACCGAGTGGGATTTGAACCCACACGTCTTTAAGACACCACCCCCTCAAGATGGCGTGTCTACCAATTCCACCACCGGTGCAATAGATATTTTCTTAGTTAGTTATATTTCACCTTTAGAAGCATTATTTGATGATGTGGATTTTTGACCAATTTCCTTTTGATATTGATCATAGTCATACTGACTAACAATAGATTGTTCTGTAGCTACTAAAGCTGTAACTGAACTTTTACCCAGGTATCCTAAAGTCAAACAACACACAAAAAAAACAGCGGTAAAGAACACAGTCATTTTAAATAAAAATGATGCTGCACCCTTACTGCCAAACACAGTATTTGACGCACCGCCTCCAAATGAAACGCCCATATTTGCACCTTTCCCTTGTTGTAATAACACTAATACAACAACAGCTAAAGCAGCGATAATATCTATAGTTAAAATTATTCCGTACATATCTTGTTTGCTTGACTTATTATTTCGTTAAATTCAGAAGCTTTTAGAGACGCTCCACCTATAAGCCCACCATCCACATCCGGTAAACTTAAAATGTCTTTAGCATTTTCAGCTTTTAAGCTACCACCATACACTATTTTGATTTTTTTAGCAAGATCTTGATTAATTTTTGCTAGCAAAGATCTTATAAATTTATGCGTTTGTTGTATTTGTTCTAATGATGCTACAACTCCTGTACCAATAGCCCAAACAGGCTCATAAGCTATAACTAACTTCCCTAATTGTTTGACAGAAAAATTCTCTAAAATCAAACCTAGCTGAGCTCCCAGAACATCTTCTAAAACTCCGCCTTCTCTATCTGATAAAGTTTCACCTATGCAAACTACTGGTACCACATCTGTATCTATAACTTTCTGCAACTTCTTAAAGACATCTTCATCAGACTCACCAAACAATGCTCTTCTCTCAGAATGTCCAATCAGAACATAACTACAACCTGTATCTTGTAGCATTTTTACAGATAACTCTCCGGTGTAAGCCCCATCATCATAAAATGTAATGTTTTGTAAACCCACACCCATGCTTTCTGGCAACTGTGAAACCACTTCCTTTACATAAACACTAGATGGAAAAACAGCAACGCTAACTTTTGAAATATCATACTCAACTTTTGAAATACCATAGCAAAGCTCTTTGATACTCTGAGAGTTGCCATTCATTTTCCAATTACCCATGATTAACTTTTGCATACTCATCCCTATATTAATTTTTGCTTGACTTGTTTAGCTAAATACTCTGCTTCTAAAGTAGCCAAGTCTTTATCATCGGCTTCTACCATTACACGCAAAACAGGTTCTGTCCCTGATGGCCTAAGCAGAACTCTGCCTCTATCCGCCAATCTATTCTCAACCTCTTCAATATCTATAGAAAGCTTGAGTAAATCTTCTTTAGTAACTTTTTTCTCTAATGGCACATTAATCAAAGTCTGCTGCATTAGCTTATCTTTTAATTTAAAGTGGGAAACCGGCTTATCAATTTGTGAAAAAATAGCTAAAAGCTGTATAGCTGTAAGAAGACCATCTCCAGTAGTACCAAAATTTAAATTAATGACGTGTCCAGAAGACTCACCACCTATTTTATAATCATACTTCACGAGGTCTTCTAAAACATATCTATCACCTACTTTAGAGCGAATAAATGGGACGTTATTTTTTCTGTAATGGTTTTCATAACTCATATTAGTCATTTGCGTGCCAACTATGCCTTTAGTACCACCACAAATATCACTATATCGAGATATGATATTTAAAATTCCATCGCCGTCTATTTCACTACCGGTTTCATCAACAATTATAATTCTATCACCATCGCCATCTAAAGCCACGCCAAGGTCTGCTTTATGCTCTAAAACAGCTTTACTTATATTTTCTACGCATGTAGCTCCACAATTGACATTAATATTTACACCATCAGGGTTAGAAGCTATCGAAATATAATCAATACCAAACTTATCAAGTAAAGCCTCAAAATTGTGCGATCCTGCACCATTAGCACAATCTATAACAACCTTACCTTTATATTTAACCAAATCTCCAAAACGCTGGTAATTATCCTCTATGTATTCAGTAATAGTGTTTTCTAACATTTTGTAGTTACCAAACTTATATTGAGGCTGATATATAAATGAGCTATCTATTTTCTTCTCAACCTCTTCTTCTAAAGAGTCATCTAACTTAAAACCATTAGAGGAGAATAATTTAATACCATTATCTGTAAATTTATTATGTGATGCTGTTATGACAAAACCTGCTGAAGCTTTATGTTTAACAGTCATAAATGCCACCACTGGGGTTGGTACAATACCCAAATCCAAAACATTTATACCAGCTGCATTTAGCCCTGAGACCAAAGCAAACTTTAACAGATTACTAGAGCTACGTGTATCTTGACCGACCATGACAAATTTCGGATACTCTTTATCATTAATCAAAGATCCCACAGCATTACCTAATTTTTGAACAAATTCTGCTGTGATAGTTGAATTACCAACTTCTCCTCTAATGCCGTCTGTACCAAAATATTTTGTCATTTTTTTAAAACCTTATTTAAAATTCTAATAGCGCTGAAACATTGTACCCATCCAAAACATCTCTTCCACCCAAGCCTTTAAGCTCCATCACAAATATAAGAGCTGCAACTTGTGCGTGTGTTTCTTCAATCAGCTTAACGGTAGCTTTTGCAGTGCCTCCAGTAGCCAGTAAATCGTCTACAATTAATACCTTATCACTTTCTTTGAAAGCATCTTTATGAATCTCTAGACTATCACTGCCATACTCAAGATCGTAGCTAACACTATAAGTTTCCCTAGGAAGTTTACCAGGCTTTCTAACTGGTACAAATCCTACTCCTAAAACTTCTGCTAAAGCTACTCCAAATATAAATCCTCTACTTTCCGTTCCTGCTATTATAGTTGGTTTTATATTTCTTCTTTGTAACTCTTTCGCCATCTCTTGGGCTGTCACTCTTAAACCCTGGGGCTCAGCTAAAAGCGGTGTAATATCTCTAAATGTGATACCAGCTTTAGGAAAATCTGGCACAGCCATAATCTTACTTTTTATAAATTCCAAACTCATCTGAGAAAACCTTGAAGAAAATGTTAGAAAAACTAAACTTGAAGAAGAATTCTAGTTGGATCTTCAAGTAATTCTTTAATCATCTTTAAAAACTTAACTGACGTGCTACCATCAATAATTCTATGATCATAAGATAGCGCCAAATACATTATAGGACGGATTTTTATCTCTCCATTAATTACAACTGGGCGCTCTACTATATTATGCATACCCAAAATAGCGCTCTGTGGTGAATTAATGATCGGCGTAGATAACATAGAACCATAAGTACCACCGTTAGTAATAGTAAACGTGCCACCCTTCATATCATCTAAACTTAATTTACCATCACGCCCCTTAATTGCCTTATCAAGTACATCTGCCTCTAACTCTGCTAAAGATTTTGTATCGGTATCTCTTAACACAGGTACAACAAGTCCTCTATCTGTACCTACAGCAATACCTATATCAAAATAGTTATGATAAACGATTTCATCACCATCTATAGAAGCATTTACATCTGGGAATTTTTTAAGAGCTTCTGTAGCTGCTTTTATAAAGAAAGACATAAAGCCAAGTTTAGTGTCATGCTCTTTTAAAAACATATCTTTATATTTATTTCTAAGTTCCATTACAGCACTCATATCTACTTCATTAAAAGTAGTTAAAATAGCATTTGTATGTTGAACTTCAACAAGCCTATTTGCTATAGTCTGGCGTAGACGAGTCATCTTAACTCTCTTTTCAAACCTTGAACCTTGAGCAATCACTGGCTGAGAGCTATTTTGAGAACTATTTGATATAGTAGCTGCTTTTTTAACGTCTTCTGACGTAATACGTCCTTTTTTACCTGTACCTTGTATACCCGCAGCCGAATCTAAATTACTTGAGTTAAACGCTTTTCGTGCTGATGGAACCAAATGTGGAGCAGTTGTATTATTTACAGACTCAGACTTAGTTTCCTTAGACGCTACAGCTATCGAAGAAGCGCCTTCTACAATCTTAGCTATAGTTTGTGCTGATAAAACAGTATCTCCAGCACCTTTTATTATTTTAACTAATGTACCACTTACGACTGCAGGAACTTCTAAAACAACTTTATCGGTTTCAATTTCTGCCAGAATATCACCTTCTGCTACCACATCGCCCTCTTTTTTATGCCATTCAGAAACTGTACCATCAGCTACTGATTCTGGGAAAACCGGCGCTTTAACATCAACTTCTGCACCAGAAGAAACTGGAACTTGGTTTTTGGCTCCTTGAGTAGAAGATTCTTCTTTGCTAAAAATAGCCTTTCCATCTATATCTATATTAGCAAGGCTTTCTTCTGATAATACAATATCACCAGCCTGCTTTTTGATATTTTTTAAAATACCAGAGGAGGTAGCAGGAACCTCTAAAACAACTTTATCAGTTTCAATTTCAGCCACTATCTCACCTTCTTTTACGAAGTCACCTTCTTTTTTATGCCATTGCGCCAAGGTTCCATCTGCTACTGATTCTGGAAACATAGGTACTTTTAACTCTAACATTATTTACTCCTAGTAATAAATTTAAAATTTATATTTCTAAAGCTTTATTAACAATTTCTTCCTGCTGTTTTACGTACATCGCATGGTAGCCTACAGCAGGAGCTGAAGACCTTTCTCTAGCTACACACAATAGTTTTTGATCATCTCCAAGAATTCTTTCAATAAAATGCCTTACATGGTACCAAGCCCCCTTGTTTTGCGGCTCTTCTTGTAACCAAACAATTTTCTTAGCATTTTCATATTTCTTAAATATTTCTTCCAACTTCTCATTAGGAACAGGGTAAAGTTCTTCTATTCTAACTACTGCTGTATCTGCATAAACGTCTTGCTTCTTAAGCATAAGATCATAATAAACTTTACCGTTACATAAAATCAGTTTTTTAACTTCATCTGCTTTTGCTTTTTTATCATCTATTACACTTTCAAAATGTCCCTTTGAAAGCTCCTCTAAAGATGAAACAGCCATAGGATTTCTTAGTAAGCTTTTTGGAGTCATAACAATAAGAGGCTTTCTTAGAGGTCTAATAACTTGTCTTCTTAGTAAATGATAAATTTGTGCGGGAGTCGTTGGTGTACAAACCTGCATGTTACCGTTAGCACAAGAACTTAAAAATCTCTCTAACCTTGCTGAAGAATGTTCAGCACCAGCTCCTTCTTGGCCATGTGGTAAAAATAAAGTTAAACCTGATAATATACCCCACTTTTCCTCTGCTGCAACTAAAAACTGGTCTATAACTACTTGAGCAGTGTTAACAAAATCACCAAACTGAGCCTCCCAAATTACTAAGGCATCTGGACTATAACAACTATAGCCATACTCAAAACCTAATACACCATATTCAGAAAGTGTAGAGTCAATAATATCAAATCTAGCTTTTTCATTTATATGCTTAAGAGGTATATATTCTTTTACTGCTAAGCTTGTATCCATGTTTTTAACTACAGCATGGCGATGTGAGAATGTTCCTCTACCGCTATCTTCTCCAGAAATTCTGACTGTATGACCATCATTAAGCAGCGTTGCATAAGCTAAAGATTCCGCAAACCCCCAATTAACAGGAATATCACCTTTTGCCATTTTAAGCCTGTCAGAGATGGTTTTTTTAACTTGCATTTGAATATCGATCTCTTTAGGAACTTCACACATTTTATATGCCAAATTTTTAAGCACATCTTGCTCTATTGGCTTGTAAACATATTCAGTTTTTTGTTTACCTAAATAAGGAAGCCAATCGCAAACTTTTAGCTTATCTTTGACACTGTTTCTATCAAGAATATCTACAGTAGTTTTTCCTTCATCCAACTTGCTGCGATATTGGGCATTTAACCTTGATAAAAGCTCTGCATCAACAATTCCTTGACCCTGAAGTCTATCACTATAGATTTTCAAAGTTGTAGGAAGCTTCTTAATCACCTCATACATTCTTGGTTGCGTACCAGATGGCTCATCTGTCTCATTATGACCATTTCTACGATAACAAAGGATATCTATGACTACATCTTTATTAAATTTCATACGGTATTCTAGAGCGATGTTTGTAGCTCTAAGTACAGCCTCTGGATCATCACCATTCACATGAAAAATTGGCGCATCTACCATCTTAGCTATATCAGTAGAATAATTACTACTTCTGTTAACACCAAACTTACTACTTGTAGTAAAACCAACTTGGTTATTAATGACTATATGTATCGTACCACCAGTTCCATAAGCTTCCGTAAGAGAAAAACCAAAAGTTTCCATAACTACACCTTGTCCACAAAAGGCTGAATCACCATGTATAAGTATAGGTACAACTTTATTATAAACATCGCCATCAAGCTTATTTTGTATTGCTTTAGCTGCCCCTTCTACCACAGGATCAACAGCTTCAAGATGTGAAGGGTTAAATGCCAACGCTATTTTAGCTTCTTTGCCATCAATACTACGGTAGTTTGAGTAACCCATATGATACTTAACATCTCCAGATAAACTCTTTCCACTTTGTTTACCCTCAAACTCCTCAAACAACTCTTTTGGATTTTTACCAAGTATGTTGACTAAAACGTTAAGCCTACCTCTATGAGCCATACCAAGCTGTATAAATCGAGTTGAATGTCTAGCTACAGATTTTTCAATAATATGTTGTAGGGCTGGAATCATTGATTCTCCACCCTCCAATCCAAATCTCTTTTGACCTACATATCTCACAGCTAGATACTTCTCCAAACCTTCTGCTGCGACTAGTTGCTGCAATATCCATTTTTTTTCTTCTAAAGAAATCGGTATATTAGACTCTATTTGCTGTTGCAACCATTTCTTTTCTTCTTTACTGTCAATATACATATATTCGTAACCTATACTAGCTTCATATATTGACTTAAGATTACTAATTAGACTTTCTATTGATTGTTCTTTGTTTTGAGTTAAAACGCCTAAATTGATAGATTGCTGCATATCTTGAGTATCTAATCCATGGCTTTTTGGATCCAAATCAGGATCTTTATCTTTTTTCAAAAGTCCAAGAGGATCAATATTTGCAGACTTATAAGCATAAAACCTATAAGCATTAATCAAAGATTTTATTTTATATGATATTTCATTTCCACCAGTAGCTACTACACTACTAGCATTAACTTTATTTTTAGCCAAATACTTAAACTCTTCTACAATGTCTCTATGAGCTTCATCTGTTGCACTAGCTACTGAATCAAAAAAAGATAACCATTCTGGATCTATCCCATCATGATTGCCTGCAATGTAGTCATCATAAATTGACTCTAAATATTCCAAGTTACCGCCAAAGAACTGCGTTGTTTCCAGCCATTGGTTAAAATTTGGTTGGTTTTTTCTCATATACCCACCTGATCTTAGGTTTACTATTTATACACTCTTTTTTAATAAAGCTGACCTAATCTTACCTATTGCTTCTGTTGGATTTAATCCTTTTGGACACACAGAAACACAATTCATAATAGTCCTACACCTAAATAAACTAAACGGATCCTTCAAGTCTTCTAGCCTTTCATTAGTAGCTGTATCTCTAGAATCTGCTATAAATCTATAAGCTTGTAAAAGCCCTGATGGACCAATAAATTTGTCAGGATTCCACCAAAATGATGGACAAGAAGTAGTACAACACGCACACAAAATACATTCATACAGCCCATCAAGCTTAGCTCTATCCTCTGGC
Source organism: Allofrancisella frigidaquae (assembly GCF_012222825.1). Classification (NCBI taxonomy): domain Bacteria; kingdom Pseudomonadati; phylum Pseudomonadota; class Gammaproteobacteria; order Thiotrichales; family Francisellaceae; genus Allofrancisella; species Allofrancisella frigidaquae. The sequence goes on from NZ_CP038017.1 coordinate 1,627,270, forward strand.
GATTGTAGCCTTTCTTTGGCAGGAGCCTCTTCGTCGTTTATCAAGTAAGGCTTTACTTTTTCATAATTTTTGTAGAATTGTTTCATATCTACAATCAAATCCCTAACAACAGGTAATCCAGGTAAAGGATTCACCTTAATAGGCTGCTTTAACTCTCCAACAGAGGTGATACATGCCAAACGATTCTTACCGTTGATATTCATACCATCAGAACCGCAAACTCCTTCTCTACATGATCTTCTCATAGCAAGAGTCGGATCTTGTTCTTTGATAAGCTCTAAAGCTGTTAAAACTTTTACGCCTTCGTTTTCAACTGTTACCGTATACTCATCGTAGTAAGGTTTTTTATCTGTTTCCGGATTATATCTGTAAATTTTAAATCTTACGTCCATTATATTAAATCCTTGTATTAATATTTACGTTCTGCTGGTTGAAAGGCTTTTACTTTTGTTGGAGACATGTTAACTTCACGAGAAGATGTTCTATCTTCATCCAAGAAATATAGTGTATGTTTCATCCAATTCTCATCATCTCTATCTGGATAATCAACTCTTGAGTGCGCGCCTCGAGATTCTTTTCTCTCTATAGCCAACTTAGCCGTCGCAATAGCTGTTAACATTAGGTTATCTAACTCCAATGCTTCGATTCTTGTCATATTAAATATTCTACTGTTATCTTCTAAAACAGCATCATCAAGTCTTTGTCTTAACTTAAGAAGCTTATCAAAGCCTTCTTTCATTGTAGTTTCTTGTCTAAATACCGAAAAATATTGTTGCATAGTTTGCTGTAACTCTTTTCTCAATACAGAGATTTTTTCTTTACAGCCTCTCTGTTCAGAAGTGTCCCATTTTTTAATTCTAGCTGCAGCTTGCTCAATATTTTCACAAGAAGTTTTTTTAATAGTCATTCCTGACTTTAAACTTTCTTCAGCATGCATTCCCGCAGCTCTACCAAATACAACCAAATCTAATAATGAATTACTCCCCAACCTGTTAGCTCCATGCACAGATACTGAAGCACATTCCCCAACAGCGTATAATCCCTCAATAACTTTATCTTCACCATTTTCTTGAGTAATAACTTGTCCATATTTATTAGTTGGTATACCACCCATCTGATAGTGACAAGTTGGTACAACAGGAATAGGCTTTTCAACAGGATCTACACCTGCAAAAGTTTTTGCTAACTCTCTAACTGTAGGAAGCCTTTCATCAATAACGTTTTCCCCAAGATGAGTAAGGTCCAACCATACACAACTAGAACCACTAAAAGTATCCCCACGACCTTCCATGATTTCCTGCTGAGATGCGCGCGATACAACATCCCGGCAAGCTAAATCTTTAGCATTAGGAGCATACCTTTCCATAAATCTTTCACCATCTTTATTACGTAAGATACCGCCTTCACCACGGCAACCTTCTGTAACTAACACACCAGCTCCTGCAATACCAGTAGGATGAAATTGCCAAAACTCCATATCTTGAAGAGGCAAGCCAGCTCTTAAAGCCAAGCCCATACCGTCACCTGTATTTATATAGGCATTAGTGCTAGACTCATAAATACGACCCGCCCCCCCTGTTGCAAGAATTGTTATCTTTGATTGAAGGAACACTGTTTCACCAGTTTCTATACAAAGAGCTATAACACCAGATATACTACCATCATCAGCTTTGACAAGATCCACAGCAAACCATTCTGTGTAAAAATTAGTGTTATGTTTTAAGTTACCTTGATATAAAGTATGTAAAAGGGCATGTCCTGTCCTATCAGAAGCTGCACATGTCCTTTTTGCTTGATTTGCTGGATCAAAATTTCTAGACATACCACCAAAAGCACGCTGATAAATTTTTCCATTTTCTAAGCGTGAAAACGGCATACCCATATGCTCTAATTCGATAATTGATTGAGGTGCATGTTCACACATATATTCGATAGCATCTTGATCACCAATGTAATCAGAACCTTTAACAGTATCATACATATGCCACTTCCAATCATCAGATGGAAGATCATCTTCAAACTGAATATTACCTAAAGCTGCAGCTATACCACCTTGAGCTGCCACAGTGTGAGATCTTGTTGGAAAGACTTTCGAAACAACCGCGGTCTTAAATCCTGATTGCGATAACTGAAACGCAGCCCTAAGTCCAGCGCCACCAGCACCAACAACAATCGCGTCAAATTCTTGTGTAGCTATACTCATAAAAACAACCTCTTAATAGAAAAATAAAATCGCAAATAACCAAAAAAAACAAAACACATAAATCAAAATAAAACTTAGCATAACGACCGCTGAAGCCCATGCACATTTAATATAGTCGCCACAGATAATCCAAAGACCAACCCAAGCATGTAAGAAAATTGATAAATATGCCATCAAAGTTAGAATTCTAAGAAATATTCCATCTGTAAACAAACCGTGCCAACTGTCATAATTAAGTGCTCCAGCATGAGATAAACATAAAGCTTTTATAAGTATGTAGGCAAAGTAAACAGCAATAATAACAGCTGTAACTCGCTGCACAAAAAAGTCTTTAACACCTGAAGATGTAAGCGAAATTACAGCCATAAAAAGTACCCCCAAAAAACCGCTGATAAAATACCCAAAACAATCGTTATAAATGAAGTTAACTTAGCAATCTTCATACTCTCACCGAAGCCCATATCCATAATCATATGCCTGACACCAGCATATACATGATAAGTCAAAGCCGACAAGAAAACCCAAAAAAATAAGCTAGCCCACCCTTTTGTCAAAATTGACACAGTCTGCTCATAACCATTTGGCCCCGCTAAAGAATAGTTCATTCCAACCACTGCTAATGGAATAGCCACTATAAGAATCACACCTGTTATACGGTGCAATATTGAGCTTATAGCCGTAATAGGAAAGTTATAGGATTTTATTGATATCAGATCAATATTTGTTATTTTTTTCATGCTCGATATTCCTCCGAAGCAACTTCACACTAAAACCAAAGTGAATTCACGTTCTTAACCTCTTTATAATATATTTTTGTAAGATGAAATTCAAACATTTATAAATAAAAGCCTAGAACTAATTTACACATGTCAAAAGCTTTTGATCTAGGTAGCTTTAATCCTCTAATTTAACAAGAAGCAGCTTTTACAAATAACAATTTTTATTTGCAAAAAAATACTGTTTAGCTTATTATTTCGACTATGATCATATGTTAAGTAGCATGTGTTTCTTTTTACTGTAAAACTTTATTACTTTTTAAAATAATCAACTCTTATTCGGAGGTTTTATAATAATGTCAAAGTACGCTACACTTAAATATGCTGAGAAAAATATTGAGATAGACTTGCCCGTATATTCTCCTAGTTTGGGTAATGATTGCATAGATGTTTCATCTCTAGTAAAACACGGTCTTTTCACTTATGATCCTGGCTTTATGTCAACTGCATCGTGTGAATCTAAAATCACTTATATAGACGGAGAAAAAGGTGTTCTCCTTCATAGAGGCTACCCTATACAAGAATGGACACAAAAGTCAAATTATAGAACTCTATGTTATGCTCTAATCTACGGTCAATTACCAACTAACGAGCAAAGAGAAGCTTTCAGAAGAGAAATTATAGCAAAAATGCCTGTATGTGAACATATAAAAGCAGCCGTATCTGCTATGCCAAAACATACTCACCCTATGTCTAGCCTAATTGCTGGGGTTAACGTGATTGCTGCTGAGCATGTTCACAATGGACAAAAAGAACCTCAAGAGGAGGTTGCCAAAAATATAATTGCCAAGATTGCTACTATAGCAGCTATGGCCTATAGACATAACCAAGGCAAAAAATTCCTAGAGCCAAAACCAGACTACGGTTATGCTGAAAACTTCCTATATATGATGTTCGCTGAAGATGAAAACTATAAACCAGATGAACTTCATGTTGAAGCGATGGACACAATCTTTATACTTCATGCCGACCACGAACAAAATGCTTCAACGTCAACTGTTAGATTATCAGGATCTACAGGTAACTCACCTTATGCTGCCATTATAGCAGGTATAACAGCACTCTGGGGACCAGCACATGGGGGAGCAAATGAAGCTGTTCTAAAAATGTTATCAGAAATTGGTAGCATGGATAATATCAACAAGTTTATTGAAAAAGCCAAAGATAAAGATGATCCTTTCAGATTGATGGGTTTTGGTCATAGAGTATATAAGAATACCGACCCTAGAGCTACTGCTATGAAACAAAACTGTGAGCAAATTTTAGCTAAGTTTGGCAATGGGGATAACCCACTTTTAGCTGTAGCTAAAAAGTTAGAAGAAATTGCACTACAAGATGAGTTTTTCATAGAAAGGAAACTCTTTCCAAATGTGGACTTTTATTCAGGTATCATCTTAAAAGCTATGGGAATTCCAGAAGAAATGTTCACTGCAATCTTTGCTCTTGCTAGAACCTCTGGCTGGATTTCTCAATGGATAGAAATGGTAAACGATTCAGCTCAAAAAATTGGTCGCCCAAGACAATTATACACAGGTGCAACTAGTAGGAACTTCTAGTCACTTTTCATTATTTACCTTTACATTCAATAATTTTTAAATTAGCCTATTATCAAATACAGGCTAAAATTTTGTATCTCATCCTTAATGAATAAATCCCCGACCATTTTAGAGAAATTAATTGCACCATTTAAGCAAAGTAAAATGTTTAGTATGCTAATTTTAGGCTATGCTTCTGGCCTACCTTTAATGCTTACTGCGTCATCTTTATTTCTTTGGTATAAAGATAATAATATTCAAATTAAAGATATTGGGTTTTTAACACTAATTGCAATACCGTATACTTTTAAATACTTATGGGCTCCGATTCTAGACAAAGTCAGTATTAAAGGTTTTAGTAGAAGAAAGGGGTGGATATTTATCACCCAAGTAACTTTAATCTTACTAATTGCTCTAATGAGTAGGTTTTCACCTGTTAACTACCCCTTAGTAATAGCCTTTATCGGATTTTTAATATGCCTTACATCAGCAACACAAGATATAGCCATCAACGCATACCAAACTGAAGTTCTTGACGAATCTGAGCGAGCCCTAGGAAATGCTGTTGCCGTAATGGGGTATCGTATAGGCATGTTAATTACTGGATCAATACTCTTAATTTTAGTAGATAACTTTAACCATGGTTACAGCCTTGATCAGCTATGTCTTACTCCACTTGAAGTTACTAACCTTATGAACTCTTCCCACCTTTTAGGTTCTTTAATTTTAGTTTCTAGTAACGATAACATCCTACATATTATAAATTGTGGCTGGGGTAATGCTTTACTAATCATTTTAGCTTTTTTTGCGCTCTGTCCGATATTTACTTTATTTTTAAAAGAAGATACTAAGATTATTGTACCAAGGACCTTTAAAGAAGCTTTTATTAATCCATTTATAGAATTTGTAACACGCAAAGGTATCAAACCTGCTCTCACTATATTAGCGATTCTAATAGCTTATAAACTAGCAGACGCTATAGCTTTTTCCCTAAACTCAGTTTTCTTTGTTGATTTAGGGTTTGACAAAACTACTATTGCTGTATCATATAAAGGCCTGTCTCTAGTTTTTACTATCTTGGGATTAATTTTTGGTGGTCTAGTAGCAAAAAAAATAGGTATATATAAGAGCTTTCTTTATTTTAGCATTATCATGGCATGTGCAAATTTAATGTACGTCATTTTAGCAATAGTAGGGAAAAATTATAGTCTAATGGTTGCCTCTGTGGCAGTTGAATATTTTTGTGGTGCAATGGGTACAGCTATTTTAGTAGCAATGATAATGAGCTTAGTAAACGTTAAATTCTCAGCAACCCAATTCGCTATACTTAGCTCTATTGATTCACTTGGTAGAGTACTAGTCGGACCGCTAGCTGGTTATATCCAATACTACTATAGCTGGAGTGGGCTATTTATCTTTAGCTTTATCATAGGGATAATTGTGTCGTTGGTTATCTATATATCCAAAAACCAGATAAAAGCTATGGCAAATCTTAAATAAGTATAATTTTGCTTTACTACTACACAATCCCAAGCCCAAGAAATATCCAAAGACATATTAGCAAAACTAGTATAGCATTTTGTAGCATCTAGAATTTTAATAATATAAAAAGAATTAAAAAGTTTATAGCTTTTTGTATAAAGTTATTTAGCAAACTGTTCTGAAACAAATTCCCAGTTTACTAAATTCCAGAGGGCCTCTATATATTTAGGCCTAGCGTTACGATAGTCAATATAGTACGCATGCTCCCAAACATCAAAAGTTAATAAAGGCTTTTTGTTATCTGTTAATGGGCACCCTGCGTTACTTGTTGTTACTATCTCTAGCTTCCCTGTAGAGTCTTTAACTAGCCAAGCCCAACCAGAACCAAATGTAGCTATAGCTGCTGCTGAAAAAGTTTCTTTAAATTTATCTATTGAACCAAACGTTTCCATTATAGCAGCCTTAAGTTGACTTGAAGGCTCTGTTTTTTCAGGTGAAAGACAGTTCCAATAAAACGTATGGTTATAAACTTGCGCGGCGTTATTAAATAAGCCACCATTAGCAGTTTTAATAATTTCTTCTAAGTTTTTTCCGTCATGCTCAGTTGCTTCTACTAACTTGTTTAAGTTAGTAACATAAGTTTGATGGTGCTTATCATAATGGTATTCTATAGTTTCTTTAGAGATAACTGGCTCTAACGCGTCCTTAGCATAAGGTAAAGCTGGTAATTCAAATTTCATAGTAAAACTCCCTTTAAATTTGTTTTTATCTTAATAGCCTCTAGATGACTATACCCGTTTAGTATAATATGCTATCATTTTTTAAATAAAATTTCTAAGTATACTAACCACTTAACCTATAAAGAGGATATAAAATGAATACTCCTGATGAACAAAAAGTAATAGATAGAATAGAAAAACAAATAAGAGAAAACCAAATTATTCTTTATATGAAAGGCTCTCCAAATATGCCTCAATGTGGGTTTTCAGCTAATGCAGCTAGCGCAATTAGAGCTTGTGGCAAACCATTTGCTTTTGTGAATATATTAGAAAACCCAGATATTAGAGCCATTCTTCCTAAATATGCAGACTGGCCAACATTCCCTCAACTCTGGGTTAAAGGGGAGCTTATTGGAGGATGTGATATCATAATGGAGATGAAAGAATCAGGGGAGCTCCAAGAGCTTATGGATTCTATCGAATAGTTTTAATTTATTTTTACCCAAGCATCTGTACCATAGTCACCCGAAGGATCAAATGCTTCTATAGAACATAGTCTTGACTCTGGTCCTACTTTACATCTATACAGATCGTTACCTATTGATACTGTTGTACCACCTGCATACGAAATTATGCCATCTGGATAAACATATTCGGCAGCTTTTGGTTTTTTAACCTTAGAATCTATAGTCGAGCGCTCCACATTAGTCGCTTTTGTTATATCACTCCATGCCAGATAACTTTTATCACCGTAAGGTGCATAAGTAAGATTGTTACATAAATCTTGATTGCCGGGTATACATTCATATTTTTTATCCCCGTTTACTACAACTTCAGCATCTCTGTAGGAGCCTATGCCACTAGGATACTTATAAGCTCCATTGACCATTATTATTTCAGGTTTATTAGTAAATGTGCTATCATCGACAACGCTATCTTTTTGAACTTTTTCCCATGCAAGTTTTCCATATAAGCCATTTGGCATGTACATTTTATCGTTACACAGACTTGCCACTAAAGTAGAAATACATTTATATTCTGCAGCTTGATAACTAACAATGGTACCAGCACCATATGTGCCTATACCATCTGGATAATTGATTAGTGTACTAGTAATCAAGGATCCATCTGAGTAGTTTTTTTTACTAGAATTTTTATTAATGCTGGATTTATAAATCACTTTAGAAATAACTGGAGGAAGCTTTATAGAAGCTATTGCATCAGTAGTACTCCATGGCTGATGTGAATATCCAGCAGACAGTTCTCCTTGGTTAATTTTCATAGCATCAAAATCTATACTCCATAATGCAAAACCCCCAAAAGATGCTTGATGTTTTTCCATCAACTCCACAGTAGCTTTGATATCATTAGCAGAAAGTGCGTATGTCAACCCCCTTGCAGTAACTCCTTCTATGGCTGGGATAGTAAATATTAACTTATCAGCAGGAATTTTAGGAACACGATCTACCTCGTATTTAGGCTTATTTGCATCGTACCCCTGTTGTGTCGTTAAGGCCCAAGCTAAAGAAGCCATAAAACTAGGGTAACCATCATTTGAAGTAACCTTCAGATAGTTTCCTTTAGGATCTTTATAGAAACCTAAAATACCGGCCATACCTGAATGACCATATGTATTTAACCATATGTAATCAATGTTATTAACTCCTATTTCATCCATTAAATCAGCATAACTTTGATTACGGTAAATATTATCTTCACCATTTTTATCTAAAGGCGCCACAATATATGTCCAAACAGGGGAAAATGTTAACCAAAAATCTGGTTTTGTAGTTTTCATATGTTTTACAAACTCTATAATCTTTTTAGCAGCTTGCTGTGTCATCTGTTTGTTTTGTGGAAGGTCAGAAGGAGATAAGTCAAAATTCACACCATCGAAACCATAATCACCAACAATTTTTTCAAGCTCATCAAAATCAAACTCTTGCCACTCAATGTAAGAAAATTTTCCACCAATCGAAACTATGACATGTTTGCCTTTTTGTTTCATATAGCCTATAAACTCTTTAAGATCTTGTGGAGAATATATCTCTTTCGAGTCACCATTTTCTTGATTAAAAGTAAACTTAAATCCACCGCTACTGCTGTAAGTTAAATACGCGACTATAAAAACGTTATACTTACAAACCTGTGGGTTTTCATCACAATACTCTTTATCCTCTGGCATTTTAATACTTATAGGACTACTATTTAATTGTCTACCAGAAATGTTATACGTACTGTTTTTCCCCCACAAAGGTAAAAATCCTGCAACAACTGGTCCTTTAATGATTTTGACTCTTGGATCACAAATGTTTTTATAAATACAATTGCGTAATCCTAAAGCAAAAGATCCTGCTTTATGGTCAGCGTCATCATATAAACCAGAGGTATAATCAGCATTTAAAGTCCAACCTACAATGCCAGAAAATCTTGGTTTAAGTTTTATTTTTTCAAGCTGTGGTAACATTAAAGCTACGGCTTGAGACGTTGTAAGAGAATTTGTAGCATCTGCCATAGGATGATACACAGTGTTAACTCCCCCTCCAGCTAAAGGGTCTGTTGGTTCCATTATCAAAACTTTTGTTTTAAATGGAACTTCAGCATTTTGAATAATTTTATCGTAACTTTCTGAAATAAAATTAGGATCATACTGTGGGTATTCATCGTATTCTTGTATAAATAAATAATCAACGTTTCCAGATTTAATAGCACTAGAGTAATCTTCACTATGACCTGTAGTAACAAGTTTATAATCATTTACCTTAGGACTTACTATAATAGCTAAATTTGAGTCTGCATGTTTAATTTTTGCTATTAGTTTATTTAGAAACGCTGGAGAAATGTATCTCCTAATTCCAAAAACGATACCGTTGATATCATACTTTTTTAAGAATTTAACTATATTCTCAGCAAGTGTATTTATTTGGGCATCTGTTAAGTCCTCCCCTATCACTTTAGGACCAACCTCGTTCTTTTGGCCCCCTGGATAAAAAGTATTTGGGATGCCTCCAACGCCTAAGATAACGTCTAACCCTGCACTTTTAGCTTCAGCTATCTTTTTTTCAAATTCTTGATTACTAACACCAGCTAAGCTATTAGAAGAAAAATTTATGTCTGTACCATAAACCTCTGTATTTGCAATAATTATAACATTATAACCGTCATCGGCTACTTTTTTCATATCAATATTATTAGCTGAACTTAAAGCCATCATATCTAGAAAACCTCCTATAATTCTATCTGGCAGTAACTTTTTATGCGGTGATTCTAAGATTGATTTGGCTGGTTTTTCTTTTTGCTTACCGATCATTTCAGACGGTTGCACACTAAGCTCTGTGTTTTTAGATAAAATAATAAAGCCTATTATTACTATCAATAATGATAAAAGTAATAAGTATACTTTTTTTCTAGGTAAGTTTTTTTTCACTCGTAAGCCCTAATAAACTATTAGATTTCTTTAACTATATTATATGTATTTTTATTGGGCTTTATAGCTATTTTAGGATATTTCAGGTTTCATATGAGGAAAAAGTATCACATCTCTTATCGACTGTGAGTTGGTTAGATACATCACAAGCCTATCAATTCCTATACCTTGACCTGCTGTTGGTGGCATACCGTACTCTAGTGCTCTAATATAATCCTTATCATATGGCATTGCTTCATCATCACCTGAAGCTGCTGCCTCAACTTGTTTTCTAAATCTTTCTGCCTGATCTTCAGCATCATTTAGCTCAGAAAACCCATTTGCAATCTCACGGGCTCCTACAAAAAACTCAAACCTATCTGTAAACTCTGGATTACTATCACTACGACGAGCTAAAGGAGAAACTACAGCTGGATAGTCTGTTATAAATGTAGGTTGAATAAGCTTATCTTCAACAGTCTCTTCAAAAATTTCATTTATTAAATGACCAAGCTCATAGAAAGGCTCTACCTTTATCTTTAACTTCTCTGCTACTTTTCTTGCTGATTCAAAATCAGCTAAATCTTGAGTTGTAATATCTTGATTGTACTTAACTATAGAATCAACCATAGATATACGTAGATATGGTGCAGAAAAGTTGATCTTATGTTCACCATATTCCAGCTCTACACTACCAGTGATTTCTTTAACTAACTTTGAAAGCATATCCTCTGTTAGATCCATCAAATCATTATAATCAGCATATGCCATATAAAACTCAAGCATTGTAAATTCCGGATTATGACGAGAAGATACCCCTTCATTTCTAAAATTACGATTTATCTCGTATACACGCTCAAAACCACCAACTACTAACCTTTTTAAGTATAACTCCGGAGCAATACGTAAATATAAAGGCATATCAAGAGCATTATGATGGGTTCTAAAAGGTTTTGCTGCAGCACCACCTTGCAGCACATGCATCATAGGCGTTTCTACTTCCATAAAATTTAAATTATCAAAATACTTACGAATAAAACTAACCACCTTCGAACGTACTTTGAAAACTTCTCTAGCTTTTTCATTTGTTATAAGATCGACATATCTTTGACGGTATCTCATTTCTTGATCTGACAAGCCATGAAACTTATCTGGTAATGGTCTGATAGCTTTAGTTAAAACTTCAAAATGATCAGCATGAATAGAAAGCTCACCTGTATTAGTTTTAAACACAACACCAGAAACAGCAACTATATCTCCTAAGTCACATAGATTCTTAAATGTATCATATTGACCTTCTGGCAAATCACTTTTTTTAAGATAAACTTGCACTCTGCCTGACATATCTTGAAGAGTAAAAAAAGAAGCTTTTCCCATAACTCTTCTTAATACTACACGTCCTGCGACTTTATAATTCTGTTTGGGTTCTGTTTCTTCTAATTCTTGCTTTGTCTTATCTGCATACTTAGCTTGAAGACACGCAGCAACTACATTTCTTTTAAAAATATTTGGATGACTAATCCCTGCGTTTTGTTCAGCTAATATCTTTAATTTTTCTTTTCTTAAAGCAATTTGTGAGTTTTCATCTAAAACTTGCTCTTCTACTTTATTATTTTTATCCGTCATTTAAAATTATCCTATAAACCACTTTTTAAGCTTGCTTCTATAAATTTATCTAAATCACCATCTAATACTGCTTGAGTATTTGTGTTTTCCACACCTGTTCTTAGATCTTTAATACGAGATTGATCTAAAACGTAAGAGCGAATTTGACTTCCCCAACCAATGTCAGATTTTGAATCTTCTAAAGCATTTTTTTCAGCGTTTCGTTTTTGTAGCTCCATTTCATACAGCTTAGATTTTAACTGTTTCATAGCATTTTCTCTATTTTTATGCTGCGATCTATCGCTTTGACTCTGGACCACAATATTTGTTGGTAAGTGAGTTATTCTAACAGCTGAATCAGTTTTGTTAACATGCTGGCCACCAGCTCCTGATGCTCTATATGTATCCACCCTTAAATCAGCTGGATTAATCTCAACATCGATATTATCATCAACTTCAGGTGAGATAAACACTGAAGCAAACGATGTATGTCTTTTATTATTAGAATCAAAGGGTGATTTTCTAACTAGCCTATGAATCCCTGTTTCTGTTCTTAACCATCCATATGCATATTCACCTTCAATTTTTAAAGTACATCCTTTTATACCTGCAACGTCACCATCTGAGACATTATCTATCGTAACTTTAAAACCATGACTATCTGACCAACGCATATACATTCGCATTAACATTTCAGCCCAGTCTTGTGCTTCTGTTCCTCCAGAACCAGACTGAATATCTAGATAAGCATTATTAGGGTCCATCTTTTTAGAAAACATTCTTCTAAATTCTAGCCTCTCAATTTCTTGAGTAATCTCATGAGTATCTTTTGCAATTTCTTGGATTAAAGATTCATCCTCTTGTGCTAACTCAAGAAGTTCTGTTAAAGTTCCTAAAGTCTCTATAATATATTCACAAGTTAACACAATGTTTTCTAGTTCAACCTTTTGTTTGCCCAGGTTTTGTGCATGTTCAGGATTATCCCATATAGAGCCATCTTCTAGCTCCATTAAAATTTCTGTTAATTTTTCTTTTTTGACATCATAGTCAAAGATAGCCTCGTAATGATTCTATACGATTAGATAAATCCTTTAATAAAGTTCTATAGTTTACTGATTCCATATTTTTATCCGTTTATATAAGTAATTTTGTGTATAGATTTTATAGTTTTAGGAAGTCTAACTCAAATAAATAAAAAATTTTTTTAATATAGACCTAGATCACTAATCAAGCAATAAAAGCGCTCGCCTGTAGAAATTACCCTTTTATTGCTTTTATCTAGTAAAATAAAGTATCCAGACAAAAAACTATTTTATATAAATTATGAATGTAATCGATGCATTAAAAAAGCGTAAATCTGTTAGGAAATTTCTAGAAAAACCTATACCTCCAGAACTTCTTGTTAAATTATTTGAAGCTGCAAAATGGACGCCTTCTAGCAAAAACACCCAACCATGGAAGATAGCTGTCATCAGCGGAGAAAAAAAAGAAAATCTAATGAACAAAATACTTAAAGCTCATAAAGAAGGACAAAAACCATGCATGGAATACGGGTATGAAGGTGAAGAGTTAGATGGCGAACTAAAGCAAAGAGCTATAAAGTGTGGGCACGATCTATATAGTGCTTTAGGAATAACCAGAGAGGATAAAGATAGACGGTTACAACAATGGGCAAAAAATTATCTTTCTTTCGAATCTCCGACTACAGCATTTATATTTAAGTACCATAATACAGGAATTAGTGGCTACATGGACTGTGGGATGCTAATCCAATCTATAATGCTAGCAGCAATTGATCTAGGGTTAGCAACATGCCCTCAAGCATCATTAGCACACTATCCAGATGTAGTAAAACAAGAGTTAGGCTACAAAGATTATATATTGTTATGTGGTATCGCTATAGGATACGAAGATACTCAAGATAGAGTAAATAATTATCGCACAGAAAGAGAAAAATTAAATAATGTGGTTAATTTTATATAAATATCTTTATTATTTAAATTTTTTTAAGTATATTTATATATTAATATAATACATAAAGGGGTTTTATTATATGAATATTGATTTCAGCAAAGATATTATTGAGGCAACACGTTATTTCATCAAGGTAGTAGAACTAGGATCATACAGCTCTGTAAAAAAATTCTATAACGTTGAACTTAACACTATAAAAAGCAAGATAGACATATTAGAAAATTATCTTGGAGTTAAACTCATACAAAATATACACAATCGCATCACCCCAACAAAAAATGGTGTCAAATATTTTCATTCTTGTAGCAAAATCTATAAGGATTTAGAAAGCACTATAGATAGCGTTAAAAATAATGGATTTAAAGAAAGACGAGCTATAAGAATACTGGGGTCTCCACTTTCTATAAAAGTAACTATAGATAGAGTAATACCCAAACTAAATCAAGGCTCCACTAGTAACTTAAAGTTTACTTTAGACAATTATGCCTTAAACCATCTAGACGGTAAAGAATATCAATTTGAGACATATGATGTAATCTTAATAAATACAAAACATCTGGAACATATTGATTTAAATGATTGGATAATTTGTAAATCTGTCAATACCGCAAAACTACCTGCTCTAATATATGGGGATAAAAATTTTATAAAAGATTTACATAACGAACCCCAGAGAGTTCTAGAGACAGACTTGGTATTTAACCGATATGACTGGGACCACAATATTTTTAACTTCACACATAAAGAAGATGCTGAAGATAACCATCAAAACAAAACCTATAGGTTCAACCCTAATAAAATAAAATATCTAGTTAGTAATGAAGTACAAAAATCTAATATTATAAAAAAAGAGAATGTAATTGGTTTTATGCCTAAATTTTACTACGACTCACTGATGAAAGATTCCGAATATATTGACTTTATAAGAGGCTTTGAGGTAGATTTTCTCATAGAATCTTTTTTAGTTTTAGTATACAAGTATTCAAAGCATAAAGATAAGTTAGTTGAGGCATTTAGAACTGAGTTGTTAGAATTATTAGGAAATGATTTAGGAAGCCATGATGTTAGTTAATAACTAAATTGAAGCTAAATGTCTCTATATACTTTAGGTAATTTTGACTTATCCCAGGCTTCTATTTTCTCAAAGTCAGGTTCAAAAGTAAATTGTCCATCTGGTGTAATACCAGCATACATTTTCAGGTAAAAATACAAACTTCCTTTTTGCTTTTTATTAGGCAGTAGCTCTAAACAACCTTTATAAAAAGAAGTAAACTTTTTTATAAAATCATTTCCAAATAAACAGAGTTTGTTAACAGTTAGCATAGGTATATTAAAATTTTCCGCTTGAGATAAAACAAAATATAGATGATTTTCTATAAAAATGGAAAACATCTCAAGATAGTTTTTTAGTAGGAAACCCCTGATTTGTCCTGTTATACCATGCCTATTCCAAGCTCCATAATACGGAGAATTAAACGATATATTTAGAGTTTTCCCAGTAATACTTGTTATCAGTAAAGCAATTATAGACGATGAAAGAACAGGTTTTAACATACCAAAAGCTATACCCTTAGATATTAAATGGGATAATGTATCTCGCTGCATTATGGCTTCACCAGATATATACGTTTCTCGGAAACCTTTTAGTAACGCTGCTGTTGAATGAAGGTTTGTTGTGTTTTGCTTAAATTTTAGTTCATAAGCTAATATACCATTACATATATTATCAACACCCTTAAGAATGTCTCTAGTATTTAAAAATAGCTCATCTAGTTTTATAAATAAGTCAGTATCTTCTGGTACCTCTCGGAATTCTGCTATTCTACCACTATTAAAATCTCTAAAGCTTTTTTCTTTTAACATCTTTTTCCCTAGATCAGAGAATTTTTTAAAACTTTTATAATCAAGAAAGTCTTTTGCCTGAGTTTTTAAGCTAGAGTCTGACTGACAAATAAAAGCCCATAGCTTTTCACTTTCAGAAATCTGATCTAAATAAAGCTGATCTAAAAAGCTTTCTTCATATAGTGATGTATTTATATTCATTAAAGTATTTCCTATGACATTAAAAAGTTTCAAAATAACTTTTTTATGGCGGGTATCAGGAGTTAAGTAATATGCTAGCAACCGCTCCATATCATAAAAATCAAGCACGGAGACATTATTGTTTACTTCCAAATATTTTGGATCTATTATAGAGGCATAATGAAACACCGATAGCGCTATAAAAGAGTAATGAGTCGTTATAAAACATCTTTTACATTTGTCTTGGCTTATTTGATTTAACCTTCTTCCAAGACCTATAAAAAGCTTTTTGAGCTCTTCATCACTATCTCTATTTAAAATAGCCTTTATCCGGTTAGCTTTTTCAAGCTCTATAGTTGTTATCTCATTTATATGAACCCCTTGACCTTTAATATTCAACATTAAATTACCAATAGCTAAATTGACGTGGTTTTTATTATTTTGAATTGCATATAGACCAGTAAATGAATCGATGCCTTTTAGAAAAGCTTTTTTTACAGCTTCTATAGATATCAGCTTTATCATTTCTCCCCTCCAAAAAAATCGGCTGTTTTATTTGAAAACTTTCTCCTTATATTTGTTAGTGTTTTTAGAAACTTTTATTTTCGAATAAGAAATAGTTCTACTTGTTAATAAATAATTAGATAAACCTACTAAAATATGAACAAATACTATACCTAACCCAAGATATGCTAAGTATTCATGCATATTCTTTAACTGTATAACTTGTTCTTTTGGCATGGTGTCAAGAATACTTGGCAATCCAAATGGTATTGTATATGTACCTTTTGCACTTATTATACACCAACCTAAAATAGGCATAATTATTAACCAAGAATATAAAAACCCATGAACTACTTTGGCCGAAAAATCACGCAAAAAACTATAATCTGATCTCTGAAATATAGCAAACTGCTTTAAAATAATCCTACAAATGGTTAAAAATAAAATACTAAAACCTATATATAAGTGCGAGCTTTTCATAAAATTGTAAAAAACTGTGTTTTTACCAAAAGTGCTTCTAAACTCTATAGATATAAATACTAAGATTAACAAAACAACCGTAAACCAGTGAAGGGCCATAATAATTTTTTTAACTAGATCTCTTTTTAGCATACTTTGAAAAAAATATAATATCTTAATTCTAAATTATAAGCCAACAGAGACTTTTAGGAAAATATTTTACAGCTAAAAACTACCAAAAGAATGATATAGTATGGTATAGATGATCCCTGTAACAAAGATACACGCAGGTATGGTTAGTAGCCATGCGGTTGCTAGCTTTTTAACAACTCTCCAATTAACTCCTGAATCAGCAAAGCCAGCACCCATGATTGAACCTGATGCAACTTGAGTAGTACTAACTGGTAAGCCTATATGAGAAGCACCTAAAACTAATAATCCTGAACTTAACTCGGCTGAAACAGCATTTGTAGGCTCAAGTTTCGAAAGTTTTGTACTTAAGGTTTTTATGATTTTTTTACCACCAGAAAGAGTCCCCAAACCCATAGCTGCACCACAAACTATTATAACCCAATCTGGAACTACAGTGCTCTGTACTAAACCGGCACTTAATAATGCTAAGGTTATAATTGACATAGTTTTTTGAGCATCATTTGAACCATGCGAAAAGGATAATAAACTAGTTGATACTACTTGTAACTCCCTAATGTATTTGTTAGTAAGTCTTACATTTTTTACTTGAGTAAAAATATTTAACAAAACTATACAAACAATTAAAGCTACGAAAAAAGCTAAAATTGGTGAGCTAATCATTGGTACAAGAACCTTATTAACTACTGTAATGTAATTAACGTCTTTATAGCTAGCTCCTATTATAACAGCCCCTACTAAAGAGCCTATTAGGGCATGAGATGAGCTTGACGGGATCCCAAAATACCATGTGAAAAAATTCCAACTTATAGCTCCTAACAAGGCAGATACAAGAACTATATCTGAAACTATACTTGTATCTACAAGGCCTTTTGAGATAGTAGCTGCTACAGCAGTACCAAAAAATGCTCCTAAAAAATTAAAAAAAGCGGCTAGACCTATAGCTTGGTAAGGTGTTAAAGATTTAGTAGCTATTGGTGTAGCAACGACATTTGCTGCATCGTGAAAACCATTTGTAAACTCAAAAAATAAAGCCACGCAAATGATTATTATTAACATTGAGGTAACCATTATAACAAAATCCTATTTAAACTTCTTTTACATATATTCTCATTATTGATTCTGCGACAGCTGTACAAGTTGAAATAGCATTCTCTATAGTTTTGTAGATATCTTTAACCTTCATTATAAAAATAATATCGCCCTCTTCAAAATGAGAAAATTTCTTAAGAGCATAGCCTAGATCCTCTAAAACATTCTCATCTAAAACAGTTATTCTTGTGTAAAGTGATTTAAGAGTTTTATAATCGCCTTTACTAAAAGCTTTCATCATACCATCTAGAACTTTTGTCATTTTTCTAAGAGTTTCAACACAGTTTGATAAATATAGGTTAACGTTGCCTCTTTCCTCTTCCATTAGGATTTGCATATAGCGATAAGCTCTTACGATTCGCTTATTCAGCTTTGAAAGTAGAGTTATAATATTATGTAATTCGACTCTATCTATAGGTGTTACAAAATATCTGGCTAACTCATGATCAATTTTATTAGCTAACTCAACTGTGACGGTTCTAGTTAGTCTTAACTCTTCTGCAAGCTCAGATATCGTTAGATTATCCTTCTCTTTCATTATCTGATCTAAAATCCTTGCTGACTCTTCTACACTCTCTGTAGCCTGTATCAATAGGTCAAAAAATATCTTATCTTGACTTGGAATTAAGGTTTTTACTAGTTTTCGCAACATTATAAATGGTTCCTCTAATTTAGAGTTAGTTACGATGAGAAGTTTATAACAAAAAAATAGATAAAAACACTCTTAATTTACGAAAAAAGGTTTTTTGTAAAAAGAGTATTAAACTTAGAATTTAATTCTATTGCTTCATCGAAACTAACAAGCTTAAATCTTAAATGGGCCTTTGGTACAAACTGAGCAAGTTTATTTATATCTGGCTCAACGACTATAGTCACTCTTGGATAACCACCTACAGTTTGTCTATGGCGCATCAAAACTATCGGTCCACCTGGAGAGAGCTGTATTGTACCATCAACTACAGGTTGTGAGATCATTTCTACTTTCTTAATAGGCAAAGCATTACCATCTAGAGAGATCCCCATTTGACTTGAGTTTGGTGAGATTGTCCAAACTTGCTCAAAAAAACCATTATCTTCTAGAATATCAAACTCTGGGCCCTTAATTACTCGTATATAGTTATTTTTATAGTTTGAATCTATAAACTGCTCAATTTCTTTTGACCTTTTCTTACCAATATCTACAATTTGGTTGGAAGTTTGAGCTATAGCAAAAATTAAAGTACGAAACCCAGTCTTAATACCACTGAATTCTAGTGTATCTCCTTTTTTAAAAGACTGTATTTGGTTGTATACTATTTGTTTGCCGCCCATAGAAGTATTTTCGTAAGTTGCTCCACACAATATAAAAAGCAAATCTTCTTCAGCTGTTATTTTCGCAGGGTAAATCATCTCTATGGCTTGAAAATCTAAAGGCTGATTAAATAACTGATAAGCAACTCTAAAACTTAATTGATCTTGAGCGCCACCAAGAGATATACCCTTATCTTGAAAGCCATATAGTCTTTCATAAACAGGGAACGATAACCCTCCTTTCACGGAAAATATTTTTGTTTGCATACTTAGCCTTTATGATTATATATTTCTTTTACAAGTGCTAGTGCTATTTTACTATCAGAATGAACACAAATCGTCTCGGAATTAAAAGCAACTTTTTTATTGGCTATCTTTATAAAACCTTCTTTTAGATCCATATATTGAGACAGTGCCTTGTTTAAATCATGGATTTCTGCATTTGGCGTACCTCTAGGGATAAGCATAGGATTATTGTTTTTATCTAACATATACCCTCTTTCTGCAAAACTCTCTTTAAGTATCTTTATGTCATTTTGTTCTGCATATTTTCGTAATATACCAACAGGACTAACTAAAAGCTCTTCTATATCTCTATCTAAGCACCATGTTACAAAAAAATTAGCTAACTTATCATCAACGTTTAATTGATTATATAATGCCCCATGTGGCTTAATAGCTTTTATAGTACCATCAAAAAGAGCTAGCTGCTGATCAAAAGACTTTTGTAAAGAGGTATTATCAATACTAATAACTTTTCTACCAAAATTTTGTTTGTCTGGGTAAGATATATGAGCAGTTATTTTAACGTTATTCTCATTACAAAGCTTTGTATAATACTCAACACTTTGCTTATCGCCAGCATGTCCAGAGCAAGCTATATTTGCAATATCAATATAATTAACTAACTCATCATCTGTTGGATGAGCTACTCCTCTTTCTCCTAAATCACAGTTGACTAAAAACATAACTAAACTTCCCTAAAAATCACTTTATCTGCTGGGTTAAAACTAGAAAAATTTCTAAAAGCTGTTTTACCAATAATATTCCAACCACTTGGAGTATCCGTTGTAAATATAGTAGTCTGCGAGCCACCTATCCCAACAGAGCCAACATCTATTTTATTTCTTGGCGTAGCCAGTCTAGGCAAACTTAAACTAGTATCTAGTCCCAATAAATACGGTAAGTACGGTTTAAAGCCAAGCATTGCTATATGGTACTCTGCTGCTGTGTGTCTTTTTATTATTTCCGGCACACTTAAGCCTAGTTTTTGTGAAGCAGATTCTAAATCTACACCAACATACTCAACATCAATATAATGCGTTTTAAATTCTATATAGCTACTATAATCAACTGATTCTATTCTACTAATGATTTTGTTTTGTAAGGATAAAAAATCGTTAGTATAAAGAAAATGAAAAGCTATTGAGTTATATGCCGGTACAATGTCATGAATCTTTAAATCGTTACAAAATGACTTATCTTCTGAAATAGACTTATAAATTCTAAGGATCTTAAGATTATCATCTATAGAAAGTCGATCACTTAGGTTATAAACAAAGCAACTTTCACTTAAAAAATAGTAACTCATAAACAATATGCAGCAAGTATACCTTTATATACTATTTTACAGATTAGTTTTATTTTGAGGTACCTTTTTTGCAGATCTCTGGTTCTAATGTATATAATGTTATCAAACCAACTATAGCACTTAGACATATAACACCAACAGCTGCATAATCAGAGAACTTACCTGCTAAGTAAAAGCATACAAATGGCAATAAGCCTCCATATACCCCAAACCCTATATTATAGGCCAGAGCAAAGCCTGTATAGCGTACATCTTTTGGAAAACAGTCTGTGAATATTACCATAATATTGCCATAAAAAACCCCAAAGATTACTCCCATGACTATAAAGAAAAATACCAATAGCTCACTATTTGCCTTGTATAGCGCATACATTGGCAAAGGTAAAATAAGCATCAAAACTAATCCTGCTGTAATTATGACTTTTGTAGCAAAAAACTTCGTCAGCCTAGCAGCCAAAGCACAAGATCCTATAAACACAGCTAAGCTTATAGTAGTTAGTAAAGCTACATTGGTGTGAGTTTGACCAAGTACTTCCTTAATAATATTAGGCAATATAGTAATCTGAAAGTATGCTACAACTGCTCCAGGAAAACATAATAGTATCATATACAAAATACTCGCCTTATACTCTAAAAATAATAATGTTAGCTTAACCTGAGTTTTTGGTGCACTTTTTTCCTCTTTCGCACCACTATGTTTAATAAAGAATGACAAAATCACTAAAAGAATTGCTACAGCAAATAAGATTCTCCAGCCTCCATTTGCCATAAGTTCATCTGGTATAAAATAACTAATAACCTGAAAACTAACTATAGCAAGTAATATTCCACCAAAAGCGCTTGCTATCACATTTGCTGAGGCTTTAGCTTTACCCAAGGCTGTAGTTTCACCTTCTATAAGAATAACAACAGAACCACTATATTGCCCCCCAATTGCTATACCTTGTAATATTCTAAAAACTACTAATAATAAAGGCGCTAAAATTCCTATCATAGTATATGGTGGTAACAAAGCCATACCTACTGTAGGAACTCCCATAAAAAATGCTGCCCAAGCAAGAGCTGAGATACGTGATTTTTTATCTCCTATGTAGCCAAAAATAATTCCACCAAGTGGTCTAGCAAGAAAACCTACAGCAAAAGCACCAAAAGCAAATAAAAAGTTGGTAAAAGAGTTATTAAATGGAAAAAATGCAGCGCCTATATATCCTGCACAAAATGAATACACAGTAAATTCATACCACTCTGCTGAACTTGCAAGAAGAACTAGTAGTTTTTTCATAAAAATCTGAAAGTAAAATCTGTATATTGTTTTATTAAATTATAAAAAAACAAAAAAATATAGCTTTTTAATGGAAATTCTGGGACTTTCCAAATAAATGTGTAAATTCTTAATTAACCTGCTAGATTATTTCTAGCGAAATATTAAGGATAGAAACAATGTCTAAGAATAAGAAGTCAGAAGATATTTACACAGCTATTGCAGATCAAATAATAGATTCAGGTGTTGATATTAATCAAATGTTTGAGAAAGATGGTTTGCTAAAGCAACTAACAAAACGATTATTAGAAAAAGCACTAGATGCAGAAATGAATAGTCATCTTGGTTATTCAAAACACCAAAGGACTAATTCATCAAATGCTAGGAATGGCTATAGTAACAAGACATTAGCTACAGACACAGGTAATTTGGAAATATCAGTTCCACGAGATAGAGATAGTGACTTTGAACCTCAAATAGTTCCCAAAAGAGTCACCAAGATAAACGGCTTAGACCAAAAAATTATATCTTTGTATGCTAAAGGTATGAGTACTACAGATATCCAACAACAGTTATTTGAGTTATATGATACAAAGATAAGTACAAGCTTTATAAGTGATGTTACAGAAGCTATTATTGATGATGTTAAAGCATGGCAAAATAGACCTTTAGAGTCAGTTTATCCAATAGTGTTTTTTGACTGTATAGTCGTTAAAGTTAGAGAAGACAAGCATATTATTAATAAAGCTGTGTATGTGGCTCTTGGCATATCGTTAACTGGTCATAAGGATGTATTAGGTCTTTGGATCAGTCAAAATGAAGGTGCTAAATATTGGCTTAGTGTTTTTACTGAATTAAAGAATAGAGGCTTACAGGATATATTTATAGCATGTACTGATAATTTAAAAGGCATGTCTGATGCTATACAAGCTATATACCCTGAGACAAAGCATCAGCTTTGTATCGTTCATCAAATTCGTAATAGTCTTAAGTATGTGCCATATAAAGACAAGAAAGAGGTAGCTAGAGAGTTAAAGAAAATATATGATGCTGATACCATTGCAATAGCTCAATCTGAGCTTGATAACTTTGCAAATAAATATGATACTAAATATCCTTTAATTTCAAAGTCATGGATAAATAATTGGGATAATTTAACTGTATTCTTGCAATATCCTCCAAAAATTCGTAAAGTTATTTACACTACTAATGCGATTGAATCGCTTAATAGCCAGTTTAGGAAAGTCATTAAGAATAAAAAGCTATTTCCTAAAGATGACTCTGTTTTCAAATCTTTGTACTTGGCTATAGATTATTTGACTAAAAAATGGTCTATGCCTGTTAAATATTGGAATGAGGCTATGCCTTATTTCGCTATCGAGTTTGAGCATAGAATTCAGAGATTCATGTAAGTGAATTTACACAGTTAAGTGGAAAGGCTCGAAATTCTGTAAGAAATATACCTAAAACTTAAACCAAAATGAGAAAAATAAGACAAAAACTACTTTAATCTAACTACTAAAACATCAACGTCTGCTTCATGTAGTATCCCACTAGCCGTAGAACCTAAAAAGAATCTGCCAATGGCGCTTCTTCTATGGCTTCCCACAACAATTAGATCATTTCCTTGCTCTTTAGCTTTTTCTAAAATACTATTAGAAACTCCCCCAATTAACACAGATTTTTCTCCATTAATATCATTTTCTTTGGAAAATTCCTTTATAGCATTTTCTACCTTTGCTGTTTCATAAGTCATTAAAGATATACTGTCATTTGGTATAACAAAAGCTGTATCTACTGTTGCATTATAGAGCTTAGCTATTTCATTAGCTTTTGCCGCTACCGCACATGAATCATTTTCTAAATCTGTAGGCACCAATATCTTTTTGTAGTCTACAATCGCTGTTTGCTTATCTTTACCAACTCGTATAGTTAAAACATCACATTTTGCCTTATGTAATACTGCATTAGCAACCGAGCCTAATAATAAGTTAATACCGTGAGTAGCATGTGAGCCCAAAACAATCAGATCGCATTCACTTTCTTCAGCATATGCAACTATTTCAGAAGCTGGATTACCTATTAAGATTTCATGCTTAATATCCACTCCTGAAACTTTAGCCACTATCTTTGCTAACGCTTCTTTTGCATCTCTTTCTATAGAGTGCTGGAAATCAACTATAGAAGGTGCAAAAGGTGCCACACAATCAACTACAGAAACAACCTGAAGTTGTTTGATGTTGTTTTTCTTAGCAAAGTTAACTGCAGAATCAATAACAACATTTGCTTTCTCATAAACATTAATTGCTAACAGTATTTTTTTATATGCCATAGTAGCTCTCCTAATTTGGACTTCTTTGAACTTCAATTATAGCAAACAATAACTATGAAGAAAAACTTTTATAACTGATTAAATGTTTTACTAGTTAGGACATTAATGTTTCGAAAAAGCAAGCCACCATACTAACAATAAATATTATACTAATAAAAAACAAAAGTAGAAGTTTTGCGTAAGTAAGGTTCTTACTAAATAGGTTATGGTTAAAGAATATTTGTTTTGCATAAAAGTCGCAATAGCTACATTTTAAAATTATTTTATAGCATAATAGGTAGCTAAGTTATAACATTAAGAAAAATTGTTTATTAAAAAATATGTACATAAAAAATATTAGGAACTTCTCAATAATCGCTCACATTGATCATGGTAAATCAACGCTTTCAGATAGGTTTATCCAAGTTTGCAATGGTTTGACTGAACGTGAGATGAAAGAACAAGTTCTAGACTCCATGGATATTGAAAGAGAGCGAGGAATCACAATTAAAGCTCAATCTGTTACTCTAGATTATATAGCAAAAGATGGTCAAACTTATAAGCTTAATTTTATTGATACACCAGGGCATGTTGATTTTTCATATGAAGTTTCTCGTTCATTAGCAGCATGTGAAGGAGCTCTTTTAGTTGTAGATGCTGCTCAGGGAGTAGAAGCGCAAACTGTAGCAAACTGCTATACAGCGATAGAGCAAAACCTAGAGGTTATCCCTATATTAAACAAAATTGATCTACCATCTGCAGACCCAGAGAAAGTTGCAGAAGAGATCGAAGAAATTATTGGAATAGATGCAACAGGTGCTACTACATGTAGCGCAAAAACAGGTTTAGGTGTAGAAGATGTTTTAGAAACTATTGTTGCAAAGGTTCCAGCTCCAGCTGGTAATTCAGATGATAAGTTACAAGCTTTGATTATAGATTCATGGTTTGATAACTATCTTGGGGTGGTATCTCTAGTTAGGATCAAAAATGGTACTTTGAAGGTGGGTGAGAAAATCAAAGTAATGTCCACAGGCAACTCTTATCAAGTTGATAAGGTAGGTGTATTTACTCCTAAAATGAAAGATCTTGATCACTTAAAAGCAGGTGAGGTTGGTTTTATCGTAGCTGGGATAAAAGATATCCACGGAGCTCCGGTTGGCGATACTCTTACACATACTCATAACCCTACTGAAAAAGCCGTACCTGGTTTTAAAAAGGTTCAGCCACAAGTCTATGCTGGGATGTTTACAATAAGCTCAGATGACTACCCTGACTTTAGAGAGGCTCTAGAAAAACTAAGTCTTAACGATGCTTCATTATTTTTTGAGCCAGAGGTTTCTCAAGCATTAGGTTTTGGTTTTAGATGCGGTTTCTTGGGTATGTTGCATATGGAAATTATCCAGGAAAGATTAGAGAGGGAATATAACCTTGATTTAATAACTTCAGCACCAACAGTTGTTTATAAGGCAGTAAAAAAAGATGGTGAAACAGTTGAGGTTGATAACCCTGCTAAACTACCTGACCCGGGAGCTATACAAGAAATCCAAGAGCCTATAGTTAGGGCTAATATACTTGTGCCAAAAGATTATGTTGGTAGTGTAATTACGCTTTGTATAGAGAAAAGAGGTATCCAGGTAGATATGAATTATGTAGGTAGTCAGGTCTCTATAGTTTATGATTTACCAATGATAGAAGTTGTATCAGACTTTTTTGATACTCTAAAGTCAGTAACCAAAGGTTATGGTTCACTAGATTATGAATTAATCCGTTACGAGCCTGCAGATATGGTTTGCCTAGATGTATTGATAAATGGTGACAAGGTAGATGCGCTAGCAAGCATCGTTCATAAAGAACAAGCTAAGTACAAAGGTAGAGAGCTAGTTGAAAGGTTAAAAGAACTTATTCCAAGACAAATGTTTGAAGTAGCTATTCAGGCCGCTATAGGTGGTACAATTGTTGCTAGAAGTACAGTTAAAGCTTTACGTAAAAATGTATTAGCTAAATGCTATGGTGGTGATGTTTCACGTAAGAAAAAGCTGTTAGAAAAGCAAAAAGAGGGTAAAAAAAGAATGAAAAATATCGGTTCAGTTGAAATCCCTCAAGAAGCTTTTTTATCTGTACTTAAAAAGTAATATGGGATAGAAATATGTCCAAAAAAGTAATAGTAGGTATTTCAGGAGGAGTTGATTCTTCGGTATCAGCTTTGTTGTTAAAGCAACAAGGCTATGATGTTACTGGTGTTTTTATGAAAAACTGGGAGGAGGATGATACCGATGAATTTTGTTCTGCTGAACAGGATATAAAAGATGCTCAAGCAGTATGTGACTCTATAGGAATACCTTTTAAAAAAATAAATTTCTCTGCTGAATATTGGGATAATGTTTTTAAGCATTTTTTAACTGAATATAAAGCTGGAAGAACTCCTAATCCGGATATTTTGTGTAATAAAGAAATTAAGTTTAAAGCTTTTCTAAACTACGTTCATCTTTTAGGAGGTGAATATATTGCAACAGGACATTATGCTAGAACTAGGGTTGCCAAAGATGGTTCTGTACAATTGGTAAAAGGCTTGGATGATAACAAAGATCAGACTTATTTTTTATACACACTAGGACAAGAGCAATTAAAACAAACTCTATTTCCAATAGGTAATATGCCAAAAGAAAAGGTTCGCCAAATAGCAAAAGAAAACAAGCTTGTTACTTTTGATAAAAAAGATAGCACAGGAATTTGTTTTATTGGTGAACGTAAATTTAAAGATTTTTTATCTAAATACTTACCTGCCCAAAAAGGCGCAATTCATGACGAAAATGGAATTAAAATTGGTGAACATGATGGCCTTATGTACTATACGATTGGACAACGACAAGGGCTAGGCATAGGCGGGGTAAAAAATCGTCCAGAAATACCTTGGTTTGCAGCAGCAAAAGATCTAGAAAATAATGTTTTAATAGCTGTGCAAGGTCATAATCACTCCATGCTTTTTAAAAGTAAATTGCATGCTATAGGCTTAAGTTGGGTAGTTGGTATGCCCCCATCAAATAATTTTAAATGTAGCGCAAAAGTTAGATACAGACAAAAAGATCAATCTTGTGAAGTTATGGTAAATCCTGATGGCTCTGTAGAAGTGTATTTTGACCATCCACAAAGGGCTATAACACCTGGACAATCAGTAGTTTTTTATAGTAAAGACGTTTGTCTAGGTGGTGGAATAATCATCTGATTGAGGGCCTAAATTAAATTGTATCATCCAAAATTAATTGAAGTTTCTCTGATTACCTTATTGTTTTTAAGTTTAGTTATGTTTTATAAAAGATACTAACAAAACTTGAAAAAGCGATAATAGCCCCTATACTTTACTAAAGCTATGTTTAGACTTTTGGAGAAAGGTTGTGTCAGCATATAATCAATTTAGTGAGCTGCTAGAATTTTTAAATAATAGGGTAGTTGGACAAGAAAATTTAAATAAACGTTTATTAATAGCACTCCTAGCAGGAGGACATTTATTAGTTGAAGGAGCTCCAGGGTTAGCAAAAACTACAGCTATAAAAACTCTATCAGAATGTATAGATTGCTCATACCACCGAGTGCAATTTACTCCAGACTTGTTACCAGCTGATTTGACAGGCACGGAAATATATGTGCCACAACAACAAAGTTTTGAATTTCAATCTGGGCCATTGTTTCACAACCTTCTTTTAGCTGATGAAATAAACAGAGCCCCTGCTAAAGTTCAATCTGCTCTTCTTGAAGCAATGGGTGAAAAACAAATAACTGTTGGTAAAAAGACTTATCCGCTATCAGATTTATTTATGGTAATGGCTACCCAAAATCCTATTGAACAGGAGGGAACTTATCCTTTACCAGAAGCTCAATTAGACAGGTTTATGATGTTCATTAAGATTGAATATCCAGACCCTAAAACAGAAGCTAAGATATTAGCTATTAGCCGTGGAGAAGCTTTAGGATATAGGTTTGAGCATCCTAATATAACTCAAAAAGTGATTTTGATAGCCCAAAAGGAAGTGCTAAATATACAGATGTCTCAAGCTGTAGAAGATTACATTATAGAGCTGATATTGGCGACTAGAAATCCAACCAAATATAGTCAAGAGGTGTGTAAGTGGATATCTTTTGGAGCAAGCCCAAGAGGCACTATAGCCCTTGATCGAGCAGCAAGAGCTCATGCATGGTTATCCGGTAATGATTTTGTGTCTCCAAGTGATATTCATGCAGTCGTGTATGAAGTTTTACGTCATAGAATATTATTGACTTTTGAAGCTGAAGTCGAGGGTATAACAACAGATGACGTTATTACCAGTTTATTAAAGGTAGTACCAGTTCCATAGAGGTTAAGCTTAATGAAAAGCTATAAAGGTGTAAAACCTGATATCAATGAGCTATTAAACTATCGTTACCAAGCCAAGACTTTAAAGCTTTTTGCTAACCAAAAGGTTAATAATGTAAATGCTGGTAATAGTCTTTCTAAAGCAAAAGGTCGAGGTATGGACTTTGATGAGGTCCGTCATTATCAAGCTGGTGATGACATTCGTCTAATGAATTGGTCACTTACAGCTAGATTGGGTAAGCCTTATACC
Organism: Allofrancisella frigidaquae; assembly: GCF_012222825.1. NCBI lineage: Bacteria > Pseudomonadati > Pseudomonadota > Gammaproteobacteria > Thiotrichales > Francisellaceae > Allofrancisella > Allofrancisella frigidaquae. The sequence continues at coordinate 1,656,248 of NZ_CP038017.1, forward strand.
AAGGTTTACCATGAAGAAAGAGAGCGTAGAGTATATTTTGTGTTAGATCAATGTAACACTATGAAGTTTGGTACTAGAGAGTGCTTCAAATCAGTAAAGGCTGCAAATATTCTGGCTTTAATAGGTTTTGGAGCTTTAGAAGCTCATGAAAAAGTCGGTGGAATGGTTTTTGATAATAATGGTTATAATTTTTATCCAGCTAAACAAGATAAATCCTCTTTAGTTAAAATGTTTAATTTTACAGTTGCTGAGGAAGTTGAATATCAGACTAAATCTGAAGGCGGTTTAGCTACTGTTTTAAAATTCTTATATTCAAAAGTACGTAGTAATAGTGTGATAATACTAATTAGTGATTTCACTGAATTTGATAGCCACGCTCAGCAATATCTGAAGCTTTTGGCTAAAAAAAATCAAATTATAAATATTTTTACTTATGATCCTATAGAAAAAGCTTTACCTGCCTTAGATCTTTATTACTTTAGTGATGGTAAAGAAAAATTTGTTTTAGATGCTGCAAGTAAAAAACAAAATCAAATGTACCAAGATATATACAGTGCAAGATATTCAGCTATAAAAGATTACTCACATAAATATAGGATGGGCTTCGTACAGATAGCAACAAATGATGATTTAGTAAAAACCATTAACCATGGGATAGTTAACTATGCAAAGTAATAATCTTTTAGAGCAGTTAAAAGATATTTATCTACCTGCTAGAGTGTCTCAATGGTGGCCATTAGCATACGGTTGGTGGATTGTTATAGGTATTTTTATTGTAGGGCTGCTTTTATTAGTATTTTTTCTCTATAAGAAGAAGAAAAATGAAATATATAAACAGGCGGTTATAAATGATTTTAAAGCTACAATTCAAAAAACTCTTGAAAATAGACCTCAAGAAGTAATGCTGAATATATCTATTTACTTAAAAAGGGTAGCTCTACAAAAATTTCCTAATGAAAACGTGAAAGTGTTGCACGGTAATGCTTGGGTTGAGTTTTTAGATACTAAATTAGACAACCAAGAGTTTTCTAAATCATCCGGTGGCTTACTCGCTGATAGCTATAAACCACAAACCTTAGAAACTGCTCAGCTACAAGAAATAATTACGGTGTCAGAAAAATGGCTAAGGAGAGTTTTATGATAAAAATAGAATATCCTTGGTTTTTGGTACTGATAATTTTACCTATATTAATATATTGGATTTTACCTAGAGCGAAAACAGATAAGCAATTAGCTTTAAAAACTCCTTTTTTCCAGCAAATAAAGTCACAAATTGTAGATAGTAAAAATAGTAATTTTAAGAGTGCTAATTACCTAAAGTATCTATTAGGTATTATATGGGCTCTTTTGGTAATTTCAGGTTCCGGGGTGCAATGGTTTGGTAAGCCAATGGATTTGCCACAAAGTGGTCGAGACCTAATGATGGCTATTGATTTGTCTGGAAGCATGGCTATACAGGATATGAAAAAATCTGATGGTCAAATGGAAAACCGTTTTGACTTAGTAATGCGTGTTGCTAATGAGTTTCTAGATACCCGTAAAGGTGATAGGGTTGGATTGATACTTTTCGGGAGTAAAGCATATTTACAAGCACCACTTACTTTTGATATTCCGACAGTTAAAAAAATGCTTAATGATTCAAGTATAGCTTTACCGGGGCCCCAGACTGCTATAGGTGACGCTATAGGCCTTGCTGTTAAAAAACTGATGCAATACCCGTCTCAATCAAAGGCTTTGGTATTATTAACAGATGGTGAGAATAATTCAGGAGCATTACAACCATTACAAGCAGCAGAAATTGCTAAACAAAATGGTATAAAAGTCTATACAATAGGTTTAGGTGGTGGTCAGATGATTGTGCAAACAGCGTTTGGTCAAAGAATTATAGATACTTCTGAAGATTTAGATACTAGTGTGCTTAAAGAGATTGCACAAATGACTAAAGGAAAGTTTTTTAGGGCTCAAAATAGTCAAGATCTACAGAAAATTTATCAAGAAATTGACAAACTAGAGCCTGTGGAATCAGATAAAACAGTAGTGCGACCAATTACGTATCTTTATCCATGGAGTTTAGGGGCAGCATTACTACTAAGTTTTATTGTCTCAACTATTTGGCTTAAGCGTAGGAGAGGACTTTAATAATGATGTTGCATTTTTTACGTCCATGGTGGCTTTTAGCTTTGATCCCGGCACTGTTTACTGTTGTTTTCTTATTTAGAAATTCAGCAAAAATAAATAGTTGGGCTAAATATTGTGACAAGCATTTATTAGATCATTTATTAGTAGGACAAGAATCGAGAATTAAAAAATCATTGTTACCATTAGGTTTTTTATTACTTTGGGGATTAGCAATAGTGGCTTTAGCAGGCCCGACATGGAAGTTTAAGGAGACATCCGTATATCAAAAAAGCGTATCGCGAGTGTTAACTTTAGATGTCTCTCAATCAATGGATACGACTGATGTTTCTCCAAGCCGTCTTGAACGAGCGAAGTATAAAATATTTGATATTTTAAAGAGAATTACAGAAGGTCAAGTCGGTATGGTGGTATTTTCAAGTGAAGCTTTTGTAGTTTCTCCCCTTACTTCTGATGCAAAAACTGTAGAGAATTTGGTTTCTGTGTTAAATACAGGTATTGTTCCTGTACAAGGTAATGACATTGCTAAAGCTTTGCAAAAATCAGCAGAGTTAATATCGCAAGCTGGAGCAACTGAAGGACAAATAATTTTAATTACAGACTCTACACCTAATGAGAAAGCCATAGAAGAGGCTCAAACACTCTCAAACAATGGTATAACAGTAGATGTGTATGCTATAGGTACCCCTAAAGGTGGTATAGCAAAAGATAAAAATGGTAATTATCTAAAGGATGAACAAGGCAATATAGGATATTTTGGGGTAAATTTGCCGCAGCTACAAAGTTTAGCTAAAGCTGGTGGTGGTAAGTTGATTACTTTAACAGCTAATAATGATGATGTAAAAGCTTTACTCACAAGCATAAAAAATAATACTGATGCTAAAAAATCTGAGCTGTCATCAGTAAATATCTTCTGGCAAGATGAAGGGGTTTATATAATCTGGATATTAACTATTTTGAGTGCGTTACTATTTAGAAGAGGTTTTTTGGAGAGAATATGTCGATAAAAAAAATCACGCTTATTATGCTTTTGTTACCTAGTTTAGCTTTAGCTAGTACATGGAGTGATATGTGGCAAACTAAAGATCAACAAGGAATGAGTTATTTTGATAAGGCAAAGCATAAAGAGGCCGCTCAAGCATTTGAAAATAATCATTGGAAAGGAGCTTCTTATTATAAGGCTGGGGATTACCAAAATGCATACGATGAATTTAAAAAAGATAGTTCGGCAACAGGGTTATATAACCAAGGAAATGCTTTAGCTCATTTAGGTAAATATAAAGAAGCTATAGATGCGTATAATAAAGCAATACAACAGCGACCAGATTTTGAAGATGCAAAAAATAATTTAGAAATTACAAAAAAACTAGAAAAGCAGCAGCAAAAACAAAATAATTCTCAAGATAACAAAGATAACAAAGACAACAAAGATAACAAAGACAACAAAGATAACAAAGACAATAAAGACAACAAAGACAACAAAGACAATAAAGACAATAAAGACAACAAAGACAATAAAGACAACAAAGACAACAAAGACAACAAAGACAACAAAGACAATAAAGACAACAAAGATAACAAAGATAACAAAGATAACAAAGATAACAAAGATAACAAAGATAACAAAGATAACAAAGACAACAAAGATAACAAAGATAACAAAGACAACAAAGATAACAAAGACAACAAAGACAACAAAGACAACAAAGATAACAAAGACCAGTCTCAACAATATGCAGCTGAGCAAACACGAGAAGACCAGCTTAGTAAGAAAGAAGCAGATAAGTTATTGTCGATGATAGATGATGACCCTGGCGGTCTTTTAAAACATAAGTTTGCTAGAGATTACCAAAGAATAGCAGGAGCTAACTATGAAAATTAGTCTATTTAAAATCATTGGTTTTATACTAACGGTATTTATAGCGATTAATATTAGTTATGCCAACGTATCGGCAACTATAGATAGAACTCATCTTGAAAAGGGTGAAACAGCTCAGCTAGTATTACAATTAGATAACTTTGATAGTAAGCCGGATTTATCTGTATTGGATAAGAATTTTATAGTCTATAACACTAGTACTAGTAGCAAAACAACAATTATAAATGGTAAGAAAAGTGTACAATATGAAATGATAATCACTTTAATGCCCAATAAGTCAGGCAACTTAACTATTCCAGCAATTAAGATTGGTAGTCAAAGCACTAAAGCTATTCAGATTAAAGTGGATAAGCCATTATCAAGTGAAGAAGAAACTAAATATAATGACCTTTTTGCGATAGGTACGTTAGCAACTACAAAAAGTTATGTAAATGTGCCAGTGCTTTATACACTTAAGTTTTACTATTCAACACCAATATTAAGCCTTCAAGCTAAGCCTTTTCAAATTAAAAATTCTGAGATACGTCAGACTAGCCATAGAGTAGTTTACCAAAAAAAGGTTAATGGTAGAATGTATGATGTTCTTGAGGAAAGCTTGTTGATAGTCCCCCATAGTACAGGTAAGATCAATATTCCAGCTATGGTTTTACAAGTGACTATGCCAAATGGGTTTGGTCAGCTAGGGGCTAAAACAGAATATGTATCAACCAAACCTATTAGCTTAAATATAGCACCTATTCCAGATAATGTGGATATTCAAGATTGGTTTCCAGCGTCAAATGTTAGTTTAACAGATAATTGGTCTCAAGAGATAGATATCAAAGAAGGAGAACTTGTTACAAGGACTATAAAAATTACCGCTGATAATGTTTTAAGTGATGATATTCCAAAACTGGAGTTTGAATCTACAGATGGTTTTAATATCTATGCTGAAAAACCAAAATTAGAAGATATTGAGAATAGTGGCAAACTTATAGGAGTAGCGACATATAAGATTGGTTATATGCCAATAAAACAAGGTGAAGTCACTGTACCAGATGTTAAGCTTAAATGGTACGATGTAGATACCCATAAATCAAAAGTAGCTAAAATAGCTACAAAAAAATTTAATATACAGAAAGGTAACCTTTCAAACGTTAACCCTTTAGGCTCTCCAATTCCTGATACCCAAATTATTCATAAAAAAGTGGTTGATCCTTTTTGGCGGAACATTGCGATATTCTTTATTATTTTATGGTTTATTACTTTACTTTTACTGCTAAAATGTAAATTTACAAAATTTAGAAAGTCGTCTTATGATGATAGTGTTAAAAGTGTTGCACCTAAAGGATCAGAAAGCTTAAAAGAAATAAAAAAAGCTTGTTCTAATAAGGATAATATCGCTTTACAAAAAGCTTTGATTAATTGGGCCTCTTTAAAATTTGATAGCGAGATATTTTCATTATTGGATATAGCTGATTTGATGCCACAGCTTTTGCCATTACTAAAAAATCTTAACGCAGCAATATACGCAAATAAAAGTTTTAATCAATACAAAGAGTTATTAGAATTAGTAGATAGTGTAAATAAGGAGCAAAAAATCCATCAATCTGCTAAATTAATTAAAGATTTATACGAATAATAAAGTTTTAGGATTGATTATGCAAAAAAAAGATTGGAAATATTACTTAGGAGTGAGCTTTTTTGTACTGTCATTTGTACCGTATATATTAGTATTTTGCATTATGCCTTTTATCGGATTTTCAACTTCTAGTTATCTTGCTATATCATCAATATTATTAATAAGTGCGGAAGGTATATTTATTTTATCTGTAATGTTGCTAGGTGAAACAATAGTTATGACAATCAAAACAGCTATTGCTAAAGTTTTTAAAAAAACTTTTACTTATAATAAATCTATAAGCTATAAAAGGTATCTTATAGGTATAATAATGTTTTTTAGTAGTTTATTCTATCCGACAGTATTAATGGAGTTAATTCTGTTGTTTGATAAGATTGATCAAGTTGGCAAAGTTAATATGATGTTGATATTGTTTAGTGGGGATATCTTATTTATAGGTAGTTTTTTTGTATTAGGTGGCGATTTTATAAACAAATTAAAATTAGCTTTTAAATACCAAGGTAATTAGTCGATTATTTGTTAAACTAGTAAATACAAACATTAGGTTTATCGTTTTCTATGAAAGTTGAATTTCATGTCTTACAAATAAATAATCTAGCTGAGACTTTAGATGTAGTAGCGCAAAGAGTTATATCAGTATATGACGCTGGTAAAACAATAGTGATACTTGCCCCAGAGGTTGCTGCGAAAAAACTAGACATTAAACTCTGGCAAGCTGGTGAAGAAAGTTTTATACCACATTTTTGCGCTATCAGTGCTAAAGATTATAATACCTTTAAAAATATACCAATCTTAATAACTGATAATATGTTTATAGCTTCTGGTTTTGATGAGCTAATTAATTTAATAGATATTCCTATAGAATTAGAGAAAGTATCTATAAACAACCTTGTTGAATTTGTATACCAAGACCAAAAGGCTTTAGGAGTTTCTCGCAATAAATACATTTTTTATAAGAAACTGGGTTTTGATATAAAAACAGTTAACTACATTTAATCGTAAAGGCTCGATAAATTCCAAAAAATTGCTCTAGCTATTTTTTAGTTTACACTCTCAAATATTAATATTTTCATGCTATAATTTAATTCTATAATTTTTAGGTTAAGCAAATGAGTTCTCTTATAACGCCTCCAATCCTATTTTTCTTTTTAGGTTTTATAGCAGCAATATTTAAAAGTAATATTCACATTCCTAATGATATAAAAAAATTTTTATCTATATATTTATTGATTTCTATAGGTTATAAGGGAGGCTTTCAAATATATCATAATGGCATAGATACTAATGGTATTTTGGTAATAATAATTTGTATGCTATTTTCTTTTACAATGCCTTTTATTTTATATGCTTTTTTACAAAAATGGATTTTAAAGGTAAGAACTGATTCTGTTTTGATAGCTTCATCATATAGTTCTGTAAGTGCTGTAACTTTTATAACAGCAATAAATGTACTTGTGGCAGATAGTGTAAATTATGATGGATATATGATAGTAGCTTTGACTATTATGGAGTTTCCAGCAATAATAGCAGGCACGATGATATATTATCTCTTTATTGAAAAAACAACAAAGACATATCAACCTACTGTGTTTTTAAATTCTGTTAAGGAATCACTATTAGATTATTCTGTTATATTGCTTGTAGGAAGCTTGTTTATAGGGTTTTTGTGTGGAGATAGTGGAAACATGGATATGTCACCTCTGACTTCTTCGTTATTTAAAGGAATGTTAGCGCTTTTTCTTTTGAGTATGGGTATTTCAGCTGGGGAGCAAATAGGTATATTAAAAAAAGCTGGAGTTAAATTAATAGCTTTCGCGATACTAATGCCAATAGCATTATCATTACTAGCTATTTTGTTAGGCTCTATTATACATCTAGGCGAAGGTAATACTCTATTATTAGCGGTACTTTTCGGTGGAGCATCTTATATAGCTGTTCCAGCAGCAATGTCTGAAACAGTTAAAGGTGGAAATATAGGATTAATGGTTGCTTTAGCATTAGTTATAACTTTTGTTTTTAATATAAGTGTTGGTATACCTATATATTTGTCTATCCTTTCTTAAAATATATTTATTAAAAAGCTTAGATTCTATATTTTCTTTTCCAACCTTGCTAAAATTACCTTCATTAATTTTTCTAAAGCTTACATAGTAATTTACGGTTTTTTATAAATGAAAGAGATGAACAAAAACTATAATCCAAAAGAAATAGAACAATCTAATTATCAGCAGTGGGAAACAGCTAGTAAGTTTGCTTGCGGTAATACTGATTCAAAAGAAACTTATACAATAATGTTGCCACCACCAAATGTCACAGGAACTTTACATATGGGGCATGGTTTTCAGATGACTCTAATGGATATACTTACGCGTTATAATAGGATGTCAGGTAAAGACACACTATGGCAACCAGGTACAGATCACGCAGGTATAGCAACTCAAATGGTTGTAGAAAGACAACTCAATGCTCAAGGCATCTCAAGACATGATTTAGGACGTGAAAATTTTGTTAGTAAAGTTTGGGAATGGAAAGAGCTTTCAGGTGGTACGATTACGTCGCAAATGCGTAGAATAGGCACTTCACCAGACTGGGAAAGAGAAAGGTTTACAATGGATGAGGGTCTTTCTGATGCGGTTAAGAAATGTTTTATCAAACTATATGAAGATGGTTTAGCTTATCGTGGCGAGCGATTAGTAAACTGGGATCCTAAGCTAAAGACAGCTGTATCTGACTTAGAAGTTGCTCAGGTAGACAAGCAAGGTTCGCTTTGGCATTTTGTATATCCAGTAGCTAATTGTGATGAAAAAATTATAATTGCTACAACTCGTCCTGAAACAATGCTAGGTGATATGGCAGTTGCAGTTCATCCAGAAGATGAAAGATATACTCATCTTGTTGGTAAAATGATAAATCTACCACTTACAGATAGACAGATTCCAATTATTGCTGATGATTATGTAGAAAAAGATTTTGGTACAGGTTGCGTAAAAATTACTCCTGCTCATGATTTTAATGACTATGAGGTGGGTAAAAGACATGATCTGCAAATGTTCAATATCTTAAACGATGATGCTAGTTTAAATTCGCAAGTTCCTGAAAAATACCAAGGTTTAGATAGATTTGAGGCACGTAAACAAATCGTTGCTGATATGGAAGCTTTAGGTCTTTTAGATAAAATTGAGCCTCATGCACTAAAAGTGCCAACTGGAGATAGAACGGGAGAAATTTTAGAGCCATATCTAACTAAACAATGGTTTGTTAAAGCTGATGTGCTTGCTAAGCCTGCAATAGAAGCTGTAGAAACAGGTAGGGTTAGATTTGTACCAGATAACTGGAAAAATACTTACTTTGCGTGGATGAGAGATATTCAAGATTGGTGCGTATCTCGTCAGTTATGGTGGGGTCATAGAATTCCAGCTTGGTACGATGAAGCAGGTAATGCTTATGTGGGCGAAGATGAGGTAGATGTTAGAGCTAAATATAGTCTGGCTGATGATGTGACTATCAAGCAAGATGAAGATGTCTTTGATACTTGGTTTTCATCTGCATTATGGCCATTTAGTACATTAGGTTGGCCTGAGAAGACTCCTGAGTTAGCAAAATATTATCCAACAAGCGTACTTGTGACTGGCTTTGATATTATCTTCTTCTGGGTTGCTAGAATGATGATGTTTGGCATGTACTTTATGAAAGATGTGCCATTTAGAGATATTTATATTACAGGTCTTATCCGTGATAGTGAAGGTCAAAAAATGTCTAAATCAAAAGGTAATGTTTTAGATCCTGTAGATTTGATAGATGGTATTTCATTAGATGATTTACTTAAGAAAAGAACTACTGGTCTGATGCAACCACAAATGAAAGCTAAGATTGAGAAAGCGACTAAGAAAGAATTCCCAGAAGGTATTAGTGCTTATGGTGCCGATGCGGTGAGATTTACTTATGCAGCATTAGCTTCTACATCGCGTGATATTAGCTTTGATACGGCTAGAGTTGAGGGTTATCGTAACTTCTGTAACAAGCTTTGGAATGCTTCAAGATTTGTAATGATGAACCTTGATGATTATAAGATTTGTGGTAACTATGAGCTAGATGTTGCAGATAAATGGATGTGGAGTGTTTTAAACACTGCAATTGCTGATGTGCATAGGCACTTGGATAACTATCGTTTCGACTTAGTAGCAAATACTATTTATGATTTGGTATGGAATAACTATTGTGATTGGTATGTTGAGTTTACTAAAGTCGCTTTGAAAGATGAGTCACTATCTGAAAGCCAAAAAAATGGCGTTAAATATACACTTACTAAAGTTTTAGAAAATATCCTTGCTTTAGCACATCCGCTGATACCATTTATTACGGAAAGTGTTTACCAGCAGTTAAAGGCGCACTTAAATGATGCTAAAGAAACAATTATGGATGTATCTTACCCTGTAGTTGCTCAAGACTTAGAGGCACCAGGAGCTGAAAAGGTCATAACATGGTTACAAACTGTAGTGACTACTTTGCGTAATATGCGTAGTGAAGTTGGTATCAAGCCATCTTTAGAGATTTCTTTAATTGTTAAAGATGTTGCAGATAAGGATAAAGAGTATCTAGCACAAACTCAAGGATTTATAAAAGCTTTAGCTAAAGTCAAAGATATTGAGTTTAATGATAATCCACCAACTTCTTTATCACAAATTGTTGAAGGGCTTGAGTTAAATATTCCATTAGCAGGGTTAGTTGATATTGAAGCTGAGAAAGCAAGGTTAGATAAAGAATTAGACAAGCTAAAAAGCGAAGTTGATAGGGTACAAAAGAAGCTATCTAATGAAAGATTTGTCTCAAATGCTCCAGAGATTGTAGTTGCTGCAGAAAAAGAAAAGCTTGCTAAGTATCAAGAGCTTTATGCTAAAGTTTTAGAGAAAAAAGAAGCTTTGAAGTGATTTTCAAGAGTTAGTTTTATATGATTTAAATTAGTCTAGATATAGAAGAGGGACTTTCCAAATAAATGTGTAAATTCTTAATTAACCTGCTAGATTATTTCTAGCGAAATATTAAGGATAGAAACAATGTCTAAGAATAAGAAGTCAGAAGATATTTACACAGCTATTGCAGATCAAATAATAGATTCAGGTGTTGATATTAATCAAATGTTTGAGAAAGATGGTTTGCTAAAGCAACTAACAAAACGATTATTAGAAAAAGCACTAGATGCAGAAATGAATAGTCATCTTGGTTATTCAAAACACCAAAGGACTAATTCATCAAATGCTAGGAATGGCTATAGTAACAAGACATTAGCTACAGACACAGGTAATTTGGAAATATCAGTTCCACGAGATAGAGATAGTGACTTTGAACCTCAAATAGTTCCCAAAAGAGTCACCAAGATAAACGGCTTAGACCAAAAAATTATATCTTTGTATGCTAAAGGTATGAGTACTACAGATATCCAACAACAGTTATTTGAGTTATATGATACAAAGATAAGTACAAGCTTTATAAGTGATGTTACAGAAGCTATTATTGATGATGTTAAAGCATGGCAAAATAGACCTTTAGAGTCAGTTTATCCAATAGTGTTTTTTGACTGTATAGTCGTTAAAGTTAGAGAAGACAAGCATATTATTAATAAAGCTGTGTATGTGGCTCTTGGCATATCGTTAACTGGTCATAAGGATGTATTAGGTCTTTGGATCAGTCAAAATGAAGGTGCTAAATATTGGCTTAGTGTTTTTACTGAATTAAAGAATAGAGGCTTACAGGATATATTTATAGCATGTACTGATAATTTAAAAGGCATGTCTGATGCTATACAAGCTATATACCCTGAGACAAAGCATCAGCTTTGTATCGTTCATCAAATTCGTAATAGTCTTAAGTATGTGCCATATAAAGACAAGAAAGAGGTAGCTAGAGAGTTAAAGAAAATATATGATGCTGATACCATTGCAATAGCTCAATCTGAGCTTGATAACTTTGCAAATAAATATGATACTAAATATCCTTTAATTTCAAAGTCATGGATAAATAATTGGGATAATTTAACTGTATTCTTGCAATATCCTCCAAAAATTCGTAAAGTTATTTACACTACTAATGCGATTGAATCGCTTAATAGCCAGTTTAGGAAAGTCATTAAGAATAAAAAGCTATTTCCTAAAGATGACTCTGTTTTCAAATCTTTGTACTTGGCTATAGATTATTTGACTAAAAAATGGTCTATGCCTGTTAAATATTGGAATGAGGCTATGCCTTATTTCGCTATCGAGTTTGAGCATAGAATTCAGAGATTCATGTAAGTGAATTTACACAGTTAAGTGGAAAGGCTCATAGAAGATAATAATTTATTTTTACCATAATTTCTAACTTTTTCTAACTTTTTATAACATTCACCAGACCTTATAAGAGCTAAAATATTTTTAGTATTTTCTACTAAATTACTTTTATCAAAAAGTTTCATCATTAAAGCAACGTTAACTGCCACAGCACTATTTTGAGCTTGTGTGCCTTTACCTAACAATATTTGTTTTATAATTTGAGCATTTTCTGCTGGGGAGCCACCTTGAAGTTCTTTAATATCAAAAAGATCTATACCAAAATCACTTGGTTTTAGTGTATATTCTTTTATACCGTTTTTGTTAACTTCTGCTACATAAGTTATATCATGTATAGCTACTTCATCTAAACCACTTCCATGAACTACTATAGCTTTTTGTGTATCCATTTGGGATAGAGTTTTTGCCATTGGCAAAATTAAATCTTTTGAATAAACACCTATTAGAGCCTTTTTAGGGCGAGCAGGATTTATTAAAGGTCCAAGAATATTAAATATTGTTCTAGTTTTTAATATAGATCTAGCTTCTTTAACATATTTAAAACCATCATTATAAAAGGGAGCAAATAAAAAACCTAAATTATTATCTTCTATACTTTTTTTAGTTTTCTCAGGTGAAAGATTTATATCTACACCTAACGTTTCTAGTAAATCAAAAGAACCTGATTTACTAGAAACACTTCTACCACCGTGTTTTGCAACTTTAAAACCTGCTGTTGCAGCTACAATAGCAGCTGTAGTTGATATATTAATAGTACTAAAGCCATCTCCACCTGTACCTACAATATCTACTACGTTATTATCCATTTCAGGAAATTTTTTAGCATTATTCACCAAAGCATTTGCTGCTGCTGATATCTCTACTGGTGTTTCTTTTTTTAGTTTAAGGGCAATTAAAATACTAGTTTGTAAAGCTACAGGAATTTCACCTTTTATAAAAAAATCAAATAACTGGTAGCTTTCTTCGTATGTTAAATCTTCTAAATTATAAAGCTTATTTTTTATATTATCTAAACTAATCATTTTGTATCCAGTTTATGATATTTTTTAAAAGTTTTGTTCCTTGAGTTGTCATTATTGATTCTGGGTGAAATTGTAGACCACAAATTTTATTTTCATCATCAACTACAGCCATCACTAAATCATTTACTTCAGCTGTAACTTTTAAGTCCATAGGTACTTTTACAGCTACTAGAGAATGATATCTAGCAACTGTTAAAGGGGATCCTAAACCTTTAAAAATAATATGGTTATTGTGTTTAACCCTAGCTATTTTGCCATGTACGATTTCATTAGCATGAGAAACAATGCCACCATAAGCTTCAACAATAGCTTGATGTCCTAAACATATACCTATAACAGGTACTTTACCTTTTATTTTCGATATTAGAGGAACAATATACCCAGCTTGATTAGGATTACCTGGACCTGGAGATATAACGACTATAGGATTTTTTGTAGCATTTATTTTTTCCAATAAAAACTCTAGTTCTAAATTATTCCTATAAACTTCCACTTGATTACCTAAAGATTTAAATTCATCTACTAAGTTATAAGAAAAAGAATCAAAGTTATCTATAAATATAATATTAGCCATGTGCTTCTCCATGTACATTTTTAATAGCTGATATTACTGCTTGTGCTTTAGTCCTTGTTTCATCAGCTTCTGCTATTGGTATAGAATCTAAAACAACACCAGCTCCTGCTTGGATCTCAGCAATACTACTTTCAACGTAAGCTGAACGAATAACTATACAACTATCTAAATCACCATAGCCATTTATATATCCAACAGCTCCACCATAGCTACCTCTTGTTTGCTGTTCAACTTCAGATATTAGCTGCATGGCCTTTATTTTAGGAGCGCCAGTAAGGGTACCCATATTCATACATGCTTGGTAGGCGTGTAAAGCATCTAAATCATCAGCTAATTGCCCAACTACTCTAGATACCAGATGCATTACATGGCTATATCTATCTACTTTCAATAAATCAGCTAAAAAACGTGTACCTGTCTTAGATATTCTAGCAATATCATTTCTTGCTAAATCAACTAGCATCATATGCTCAGCATTTTCTTTAGTATCTAACCTAAGCTCTAACTCTATACGGCTATCTAAATCATGATTTATACTGCCATCTTCATTTTTACCTCTGCGGCGAGTACCTGCTATAGGGTATATCTCTACTTGGTTAGTTTTAGTTTCATATTTTAAAGCACTTTCTGGAGATGCTCCAAATAATATAAAATCTTCATCTTGCATGTAAAACATGTATGGACTAGGGTTTGTACGTTTAAGTTCTCTATAAACTTCTAAAGAGTTTTGACATGGCAAATAAAAACTTCTCGATGGAACTACTTGAAATATATCGCCATTAACAATATGAGTTTTTAATTGATCTACCACATTACAAAATTCCCTGTCATTTATAGATGTTTGTGTTTCTAAATTTTTTATTTTAGTTACTTGTGTTTGAAAATCGTGTTTAAGACTTTTCTTTATTTCTTCAAGACTTTTATCCAATTGACTTTGTATTTTTTTATCAAAACTATTTGCCTGAATAAATGATTTTTTTTGCTGATGGTCACTAACTAAAATAGTTTCCGCTAAATAAAAAACGTAGTCAGGGCATTTATTCTTTCTTTCTACTTTACCTATATCTTCAAAATTTCCTACTAAATCATAGGCAAATAACCCAGATAAAAACACACTATATCCATTAGTTATTTCAAAACTATCCTTTATTAACCTTAGAGCGTCAAATACAGAATTTTGCTTAAGTTTTTGATGCTCATCCAAATTAATAGATTTATTTTTTTCAAAATCCAATATTAATTGATTTTCTGAGGCGTAATTGTGATTAACATTCTTTTTTAGATTTTTAGCTATAGATTTTATTGCATATTCGCCATTTTTTGACAAAGCTTTTATAACTACTTTATTAGCTATACACGATATTCTTAAAGCACTGTCTATTACCAAAATGCTTTTTAATCTATCCTTAGTATTTATTTCTGCAGATTCTAATAAAATGTTATTTTTTTTACCAATACAACTATTAGCAAAACATTTATTCAAATCCTCTTGGTAATCTATACTGTAAACAAGTGATGCTAAAAATTTTTTTGGCTCTTTAACTGACATTTATTCACCTATTTTTTAATATTTTTACTAAATATTTCTTTTACTCTTGTAGGGCAATCTTTTAAAGCATTAGAACACCTAGTAACTGTACAAATACTAATACCTATTTCTTTAGAAATTTCTCTTTGAGATTTAGATTTCTTTATAAGCTCTTTAGTTAAAAGAACTCTCTTACTTAACTGTTCTTTCTCTTCTTTTGTTAATAAAAAATCACAAATTACACTAATATCTTGTGGATCTGTATTTTCTGATAAAATACTAACCAGTTGTTGCCAACCATCTTTAATTGTGTTCATATATTTAAAACTATTTACGTATTTTTGTAATGATACATCATTACAAATTAAATAACAATATTTCCATTTTCAGAAATCTAAAGAAAGTATATCACGCGTATACTAAAAAGTATTACGCTAACCTCTTGCTTGCCCCTGAGATCTCCTGAAATAGATTAAAATCCAGCTATTTCATTATTGTGCTCCACTTCTTCTTGGTTAGCTATAGATAGAAAAAAGTACTCAATAGATTCTTAAATTAAATAATTACAAAGACAAATAAATTAAGGTTTAGTATTAAATATCAGAAGTAAAAAGGGGAAAAACTGAATTTAAAAACTAAACCTCAAGATAAATATGGCGGAATGGACGGGACTCGAACCCGCGACCCCCTGCGTGACAGGCAGGTATTCTAACCAACTGAACTACCACTCCGTTATGGTGCCGACTGCCGGAATCGAACTGGCGACCTACTGATTACAAGTCAGTTGCTCTACCTATTGAGCTAAGTCGGCTACTATGAGTTAGTATTATAGCTTTTTTAAAAAAACTGTCAACAAAGTTTTTATAATTTTTTCTAATTTAATGGAATAATATCATATTGATTGTAAATATGACTATTTTCAGCTTTTAGGTGAATATTTTTACCTATTTCTAATTCCAATTCTCCAAGCCATATAGATTCTTCTTTTTGTATGTAATCAATTATTTTTTCAGATGAAATCAATAAAAAGCCATTGTAATTAGGATAGTTTTTAGATTCAGATTTTACCTCTCTAAAAATATCATAACAGATTGTTTGTAGTGTTTTAGTACTACCTTTACCTTTACAATACTCACAAGGTTGACATAATGTCCTAGCTAGACTTTCATTAACCCTTTTCCTGGTCATTTCAACTAAGCCTAGCTCCGATATATCACTAACCTTGGTCTTTGCCTTATCAAGCTCTAATTCCTTCTTTAAAGCCTCTAAAACTTGAATTCTATGAGATTCATCCATCATATCTATAAAATCTATAATTATTATGCCTCCTAGATTTCTTAATCTAAGATGTCTGGCTATTTCTTTCGTTGCTTCTAGATTTGTTTTAAAAATAGTTTCTTCAAGATTTTTAGAACCTATAAAACCACCTGTATTTATATCTATAGTTATCATAGCTTCAGTTTGCTCAATAACTAAATAACCTCCAGATCTTAGATATACAGTTTTTTCTAAAGCTTTATTTATCTCTGCATCTATATCATACTCTTCAAAAATATTATGTTTCTGGTAAAGCTCTATTTTATCTCTAAGTCCAGGGATATATCTGTCTGCAAAATGGCAAATTTCTTTATATGAATCTATATTGTCTACTAATATTTTATTTGGATTATCATTAGCAAAAATATTTATAGTTTTAATTATTAAGCTAAAATCTTCATAAACAACTCCAGGCTTAATAATGGTACTTGAATTGTCCAATATGTCTTGCCATAAGTTATTTAAAAATTTTATATCATTTTGTAAATCTTCAAAACTAGCTCCTTCAGCAGCAGTTCTTAATATATAACCACGAGGGTTTTCACTCATAGTTATTTTTTGGATTAATTGTATTAATCTTTGTTTTTCTTCTTGTTTAGTTATTTTTAATGATACTCCTATATGATCTAAATCAGGTAAAAACACTAAAAATCTTGATGATACTGATAAATGAGAAGTAAGTTTAACCCCTTTATTACCTATACTTTCTTTGACTACTTGAACAAGTACTTCTTGACCTTCACGTAACCACTTATTGATATCTTCTTCGTTTAACTTGTTTAGCTTAACTTTTTCATCTTGTTCTTGATCTTCTTTTTCTAAAGGCAAAACTTCAGATAAATGTAAAAAACCTGCTTTTTCTAAACCTATATCAACAAAAGCAGCTTGCATTCCTGGTAAAACTCTTATTATTTTACCTTTGTAAATATTTCCTACTATTCTTTTTCTATCATCTCTTTCTATGAAAATTTCTTTTAAAACATTGTTTTCTTTGATAGCGATTCTTTGTTCATAATGGTTTATATTTAAAAATATTTCTGTATTTATAGACATTTCTTTAAAAGCTTTTTTTTATTAACATTTATTATATACAATTTTTTTTATTTTCTTAAAAGCTCTTTTTTTACTCTTACCTATTTATATAAAGTTATTTATTCTTTTTATATATTATTATTTATTATGCAAGCAAAAACTTGTGGATACTTTCATAAAAACCTTTTAAATAAAGGGATTTATGAGAAGAATAAAAAAAGTATAAGCATGTCAAAAGATACTAAAAAGAATCTGAGTAAAAATGTGGATAAAAGACAAACTGAATTATTAACAAATTTATCAACATATTTGTGAATAAGTTTAAAAACAATAAATGTAACAAACAATAAACAATTTAATTCACAAAATTATCCACAGATACAAATAAACTAGTTTGCTTATTTTTTTTAGTTCTAATACAATCTAGAGCAATTTAGTAAAAACATTTCGGGAAATACTAACCAAAATCTTTTTTTATGGTTTTTGTTAATTTTTACACTT